>DAINAT010000028.1:0-33042 GCA_036733305.1 Hyphomonadaceae bacterium | reverse complement strand
AGGCATTCTCGCCGGAAACGATGGTGGACGACGGCACGAACCAGGCGCGGTGGGCGTGAGCAGCGCCAACGCCGAGCGAAGCGACGGCGGCGGCAATGAGAAGGCGTTTGGCCAGGGTCTTCATGTTGTCTCTCCCAGGATGCTTTGAATTCTACTTGGTCAGCTTGAATGAGATGGCGCCGAGTTCTTCCTTGCCGGACGCAGAGCCCGTGGCGTCCGCGCCGGGCGCCCATTTGAACGGGAGCTCGACAAGTTCCTTGCCGCCGACTTCGCGGCTGGCTTCGACGATGATCTTGTAGTCGCCGGGCGCGAGGCTGGCGATTGGACCGGAAGACGTATCGAACTTCACGACGTTCTTGCCGGGCGGCTTGGTGGGGCTCGAAACACCGTCGATCGGAAGATCAAGACCGCGACCGGTGCGGCGCCACCACTGGCGGATGTCCTTGAGCCACTTCTCGCCTTCGTCGTTATCGAGCTTGGTCGCGTACCAGACGTTGAGGTTGGCGGCGACCTTGCCGGATGCGTCCTCGATCCAGATGGCGATGTAGGGACGGTGATATTCCGAGACGGTGAGCTTGGGGATCTCGACAGAGATTTCGAGCGTGCCGGCATGGGCGGCGCCCGCCGCAACAACCGGAACCGCAAGCGTCAGAAGTTTGCGCATACGAACTACCTCAGGCTCAGATGTGAATCAGGAAGACGGCGATCAGCGCCGGGACGACCAGCCCTGCCCCGACGATAAACCAGGTGGGTGGCCGGCGGGGAGCATGCATCCACAGCAGGACGAGGCCCGTGATGCAGAACAGGATCGCCGCTACCGAGAAAATATCGAGGAACCAGAACCAGACCGGTCCGGTGTTCCTGCCTTTGTGAAGATCGTTGAGGAAGGAGACCGCGCCGCGGCTCGTGTCCTCGTAGGTCACGTCGCCGGTTTCGCGGTCGATCGAGAGCCACGCGTCGCCGCCCGGCTTGGGCAGGCCGACATAGACTTCCGTTTCCGACCATTCGCCGGTGCGACGCGAGACAGGGGCGCCGGTTTCCGTCTGCAGCCAGTCGGAGACCGGCTTGGGGAGGATTGCTGTCTTGCCGTCCGCTGGCGCTTCGCCGAGCTGCGACAGGATTTCCGGCGGCATGACCTTCGCCACTTCGGTGATGACGGGCGTGGCTTCGATCTGGCCGGCGTGGTTCAGCGTGATGCCGGTTATCGCGAACATCAGCATGCCGATGAGGGTCGCGGCGCCGGTGATCCAGTGCCAGATGCGGGCCTGCGTCATCCAGAAGAGGCGGCGCACTTTCTTCTTGTGCGCCTTCTTCGCGGCTTTTTCCTTCGCGGCTTCCAGGGCTGCCGCAGACGCGTTCGCGCTTATGTCCGACCCTTCGGCCATTCCGATTCCCGACCCGCGGATTCTGTCCAATGCGCATTGCCATCCCGGCCGCCCGCATGACCCCGACTTTGCCGCAGCGTTACGATGGGAGATTACTAATTGCAACCCATTCTCAATTGCATGGTGCAGTGAAAACGCAGCTGTGATTAGGGATCAGTCAGAACCAGCGGCCGTCGCGCTCCCTCACCCTGTCAGGGGCGAGCAGGCGCTCGAAGTAGATCAGGGGCGCGTTGCTGAAGACGATGTGGCCGCGGTGGGAATAGCCGCACTTTGCGTAGAAGGGGCCGGCGCCAGCGGTTGCGTCGAAGGCGTCAAGACGGATGGCCTGCCCTGAGCCGCCGGGCCAGTTGAGGGTACGAACCTCGGCGTCAGCAAGAAGTGCGCGGCCAACGCCTTTGAACTGGGCGCGCGGATCAACCGCCATATTGGTGAGATAGATTGGCGTCTTCACGCGGGTGAAGCAGGATTTGTCGATTGCCCACGGCTTTCGCTTCGACAAGGTGAGTGTGCCGACAATGGCGTCTGCGTCTGTCGCGATGATCACGCGGCCGTGCTTCATCGCCAGCATCACGACGTTTGCCGTCGTGTTGGAGGACCAGAGGCCGGGGCCGTAGCGCCGTGTGAGATCATTCGCCGCGGCCTGGCGTACGGCGGCGATCGCTTCAGCTTCGTCAGCGACCGCTTCGCGGATCGATAGCTGCAAGTCGAAAGTCCCCTCAGGCATGTTCACAGCCCGAGCAAATTTGCCCGGATCGCCGCAGGAAGCCACATCATCCGGCAGGCGATGCGCATATTTTTGCTAGTGCGCGGCAGAAAACGCGGCGGTCGAGGAAAAACTTGAGCGGGGCGGGAGCGGCGTGCATGACTGCGCGCACTGCCCTGTAACCCAGCCGAGGACCCAATGGCGCATCGCACTTCCCTTACTCTCGCACTTCTCAGTGCGGTTTCGCTGGCCGCCTGCGCCACGACATCGACGCCGGGCGCTCCGACCCCGAAGAATCTCGCCGGCGTGAGCCCGGAGGTTTATGCGATCCACCAGAGCTTCATGACGCTCGACACGCACCTTGATACGCCTGCCTTCCTCGACTCGGCGCGCGGCTACAACATCATGGAACGCCACAGCTATGAGCGCGACGGCTCGCAGGTCGACTATCCGCGCATGATTGATGGCGGCCTCGATGGCGGCTTCTGGGCAATCTATATGGGCCAGGGCCCGCTGACGCCCGAGGGCTACCAGCAAGTGCGCGACAAGGCGCTGATCCGCGCAACGTCGATCCAGAAGATGGTGGCTGCGAACCCGAGCGTATTCGAGATCGCCCTCGTCTCTGCGGATGCGAAGCGGATTTTCGATTCGGGCAAGAAAATCGTCTATCTCTCGATGGAGAACTCCTACGAGCTGGGAGAAGACCTTTCGCTGCTCGACAGCTTCTACAAGCTGGGCGTGCGCATGGCGGGTCCGGTGCACAACGGCACCAACCAGCTGGCCGATTCCACCAACCCCGGCCCGGTCGGCGCCAAATGGGGCGGCCTCTCGCCCATGGGCAAAGAGTATGTGAAGCGCGCCAACGAGCTGGGCATCATCCTCGATGGCAGCCACTCGTCGGACCAGACGATCGAGCAGATGATCGACCTGTCGGCGACGCCGATCATTCTGTCGCACCATGGCTGCGACGGCGTGTACGAGCATCCGCGCAACCTGCCGGACGCGCTGCTCAAGAAAATGGCAGCGAAGGGCGGCGTCATTCACATGAACGCGCTTGGTTCGTTCCTGAAGGACCTGCCGCAATCGAAGGAGCGCATGGAGGCCATGCAGGCGCTTCGTCAGAAATACGCCAATTCGGATCAGCTCACGGGCGCGGCCTACCAGGCATTCCTCGACGAGCGCGTTGCGATCAACAAGCAGTTCCCGGAGAACCGCGCGACGTTTGAAGATTACATGGAGCAGATCCTGTACGCCATCAAACTGGTGGGCGTGGACCATGTCGGCTTTGGCGCTGACTGGGACGGCGGTGGCGGCGTTGCCGGCTATGACGACGTGACCATGCTGCCGAAGATCACCGATCGCCTGCTCAAGGCCGGCTACACGCAGGAAGACCTGGCGAAGATGTGGGGCGGTAACGTTGTGCGCCTGCTCAAGACGGCCGAGGACTACAAGGCGTCGCTGAAAAAGTAGTCGGGGCGAAGCAAGGTCGAGATGCAAAAACGCCGGGGTGGTTGGAAGCCACCCCGGCGTTTCTTTGTATGGTTTGTCTGTGTTTTCGGTGATCGGGGCCCGAACCATCAGGGCCCCGAACAATCAGGTCAAAGCCCGATCAAGCCGGAGTGGCGTGGCCGAAGATAGCGTCGAAGGGGATCAAATCCTTCAGCATGAAGGCGGCTGTCACCAGCAGATAGACGCCGAAGATGCGTTTCAGCTTGACCGGGTCGAGACTGTGAGCCGCAGCGGCGCCGAGAGGAGCCGTGAGGATGCTCATCGCGGTGATCGAGGCGAGCGCGATCAGGTTCACGAAGCCAATCGAGCCGACCGGCAGGTGGGGCTGGCCGAAGCCCGTAATCATGCTGCCAATGGCGCCCGGGATGGCGATGATGGTGCCGAAGCCGGCAGCCGTCGCCACCGCGCGGTGCATGTTCACGCCGCTCATCGTCATGATCAGGATGGCCGGGGTGCCGCCGCCAATGCCCAGCAGCGAGGAGAATGCGCCGAGGCCGGAACCGAGAGCCGCGCGAAGCGGGCCCTTGGGCATGTTCTCTTCTGTCTTCGCCTTGCGGCCGAGGATGCGGAAGATGAACTGCAGGCCGAGTGGAATGAGGAAGATGCCAAAAGCAATCTTCAGCTGATTGCCGTCCATGACGCTGGTGAGCAAGACGCCAGCGATGACCCCGCCGACGACCCAGGGCAGCCAGCCCTTGAGGATATTCCAGTCAACCGCTCCCCTCTTCGCGTGCGCCTGCACGGAACGAAGCGAGGTGAAGAAGATTGTCGCGAGTGATGTGCCGATAGCAACGTGCATGATGTGCTCGTTGCCGCCTTCGTGCGGCAAAACCGTCAAGACGGCTGCGAGTGCAGGAACGACGACGAAACCGCCGCCTATGCCGAACATGCCGGCTACAAATCCTGCGAAAAGTCCTGCGACCAGCATCGATACAACCAGCAATCCGTATTGCTGAAATGCCGGTCCGATCCAGTCTTGCTGGGTAACAATTTCAGCCATGTCGTTGAGCGCCACGCCAGTTTCCTAAAGCGGTTAGGTCGATGCGAATTCGATGAAAGTTTGCGAGATCGTCTTGGCGCGTTGCCGCCGAGGCGGGCAAGGTTGAGAGTGCTCCAGACCCCTCAATCCTTGCCCGGCGCCGCTCTTTGCAGCGCCGTCGCCTCAACGGCGCCCACACGGGGGAATGCGCGCCCCCGCGCAGGACGCCGTTTTCCTCAGAAGGCGTAGGACACGCGGCCGTAATAATAGCCGCCGTTGATTCCGAAGGGAGACAGGGTCGAGTACTTGGTGACGTACGCGTTGGAATTGAGCCCCAACTGCTCTGCACGCACCCAATCCGGCGTTTCCACGGGATATTCGTTGAATACGTTGTCCGCACCGACAGCGATCTTCCAGTTGTCATTCAGCTGATAGGCGACCTCGAGGTCAGTCGTGTAAGTGACATCGAGCTTGGTGAGGTACGGCTGCGACGTGCGCGGCGAAAGCGCATATGACGTCGCCGGACCGTTCATCGTCTCCTTGATGGAGATGGTGTAGTCACCGATCTTCCACACAGCGCCGAGCATGAAGCGGTATTCCGGCGATGACTTCTCGAAGTTGAAAACTGTCGCGCGACTGAATAGCGCAGGATCAGGGCCGGTAGCGCCGACCAGAAGAGCCGCTGGCGGCGGCGCGACTTTGGTCACTTTATGCTTGGCCATGTTGCCCGAGAGCGTCCAGTCGACTGAACCCCAGGCGCCGAAGTCCGTGTCATAATTGATGACGAGGTCTGCGCCCTGCGTGCGGGTGTCGATGCCGTTGGTGAAGAACGAGGCGCCGATGCTCCACGAAGCGTTGGTGTAGATCGACGGATCGATCTGGACGCCGTTCGCCTGGATGGCTGCGACAACCTGCGGCAGGCGCGTGACGTTGGCGCCGGTCGCCGAGGTGGCGCCGGTGAGACCGCCCGAACCAAGAATGCGGTTCTCGATCTCGATCTGGTAGACATCGAGCGTGACGGAGAGGTTCGACAGCGGGTGGGCGACGAAGCCGACGCTGAGGTTTTTCGATTCTTCCGGGCTGAGACCGTTGCTTCCGAGGAGGCGAGCGCCAACCGAGTTCGGCGCGAGCTGGCCGTTGATTGCCGAGGGGCCGACGTTGATGCCCGAATAGTAGCCTTCAGCAAGCGTCGGCGCGCGGAAGCCCGTCGATGCCGTGCCACGAAGGGCGAAGGTATCGCTGAAATCGTAGCGGGCTGTGAGCTTGCCGATCGTGGTGTCGCCGAAGTCGCTGTAATCCTCGAAGCGGATGGCCGCATCGAGCGTGAGTTGCGGGATCGGATTTGCGGCCACATCGAAATAGACAGCCCAGCTTTCGCGCTCGTTGTCGCTCGCATCGGTCGGAGCAAAGCCGTAGTAGGATTGCGATCCGCCTTTGTAATAGCTGATCGGGTTGCCATCGCTCAGCTTGTAACCATCGACGCGATATTCGGCGCCGGCGGCGAGTGTGACCGGCGACGAGAAGCCGACATCAATGTCGTAGGTGCCGTCCAGCGTGGTGGTCCACTGGGTCGAGTTGAAGGCGCCGGCATAGATGTCGCGCGGCGTGTAGCCGGGCTTGTAAGCAGTTGTCGGCGTCGCGAGCACGGAGGTGTCGCGATAGTAGTCTGCGTTGGCTGTGTTGAGGACGGTGATCTTCACCTTGTCCTCGCCATAGACCGTGCTGAGATCCCAGTTGAAGCCCTCGAAATTGCCGGTGAAACCGGCGGCGAGCGCGTAATCCTGTTCAACTGAACCCTGGCGCGGATCGAAGCCGAGCGGGAACGGCACGTCTGTGCGATTGCCGGCGAGATCGACGGCCTTGCCGGTCACAACGTTCGGCAGGCGGTAGTTCTCGTGAGCGTTGCCGCGTTTGAAGCCGTACGAGCCGAACGTATAGAATTCGAGCGTGTCCGAGATTTCGTAGCCGCCGTTGAAGCTGAAGACGTCGACCTTGATCTGCGGGTCGCCGGCGATGCGGTTGAGATAGGGCCAATCGGCCGCAGTCGTGACCTGCGGATAGGTGCGAGCGGGGCTGTTCACGGCGCCGGCGTTCCATGGGCCGTTGACGACGCGCGGGTCAAAGTCGCCGCGGAAGCTGTCGTCCCGGAACTTGCTGTCGTAGGTGAGGTTCATGTAGGCGCCTTCGAACGGCGCCCAGCCGGCGTTGGCCGAGACGTGGTAGGTCTCGCCGCCGCCGTCGAAATACTGGCCGCCATCGACCGAGACTGCCCCACCCGTGTCGGCGCTCTTCTGAATGATGTTGATGACGCCCGCGATGGCATCCGAGCCATATTGCGCGGCCGCGCCATCGAGCAGGACTTCGACGCGCTCGATCGAGCCGGACGGGATGAAGCTGAGGTCGGCGCTGGCGTTGCCCTGGAACCCGCCGCCCAGAACGGCGAGGTTGGACGTGCCGTGACGGCGCTTGCCGTTCAGAAGTATGAGTGCGTGGTTGGGGCTGAGGCCGCGAAGCCTTGCCGAGAGCGTGAGAGCGGCTGTGTCGCCGCCGAAAGCCTGTGCGGTGAAGGACGGCACGTTCTGCGACAGTGCTACGCGCAGGTCGGGCTGGCCGATCGATTCAAGGGCGGTTGAATCCAGAACGACGACTGGCGCCGGGCTGTCGGCTGCAGTCATGCCGGTGGTGCGCGTGCCGGTGACGATGATGATGTCGTCCCGCTCGGGCGGCGTCGGTTGATCTTCGATCTCGGGCATCGGGAAAGGCCCGGCCTGAGCCCATGCGGCTCCGCCACCCATCATCGCTGCGCTCAACACGGCAACGGCGATACCCGAATACAAATGCTTGGTTTTCATGTGTTATCCCCGTGTGTTCCGATACGCTCCTTGTGTTTCCGTCCCTGCCGTTTCTTGTTGTTGCAACGATGAGGTCACCCGGTGCTGCACGGTGGAAGCGCAACCGTCCTGGGGGCACGGATTTTCGGATACGTGTCAGTTTCTGCGGCGCCCGATTTTCGCAGGCTCAACGCAGACCGGGGCGGGACTGCGTGCGCAGCCGCCCATCGCGAATTTCATCGCATCACGAAGCGCATTATGATCGCTCCGCTTCACGGCGCTATCGCCCGTGTGCGTTCGGAGATGCGGAATCTGGATTCACGATAATAGTGCCGCAGCGTTGGGCGCTGCCGCACAATCGCTCGCCACCATGGCGTGACGCGAAAGCATCAGAGGCAGCGGTTGCGCAAAATATGCGCGCAGTTGCACGATCCGCGATCAGCGACTTTGCGCACGCTGGACGGCAAGTACTGACGGTGTACCAAAAGACGCGAGCTTGCCTCGCGGGCCGAATGCCATGGAGTGTATTGTGATCCTGAAAGCCATGCTGCTGTCCGCTGTTGCTGCTGCATCGCTGGCGCTGACGGCCCACGCGCAGGCGGGATATCAGCCGCCGCGCACGCCGGACGGAAAGCCGGACCTGCAAGGCGACTGGACGAATTCGAGCATCACCACGCTGGAGCGCAACAACGCCTCCCTGCCCCTCGTTCTGAGCGACGAGCAGGTGAAGCGCATGGAAGGCGCGCGACTGCAGCAGGAAGTCTCCAGCAACAAACAGACGAACCCCGACGAAGGCGCGCCGGTGGCTGGTCGCGATCCCGGCGGCTACAACGCTTTCTGGCTGGATCGCGGGATGAAGGTTGGCGTGGTGAACGGCCAGGCGCGCTCGTCATGGATCACGACGCCGGAGAACGGCAGGATGCCCTTCTCGGCCGAGGGCAAGAAGCGGATCGCGGAAATCCTGTCGAAGCGCAACGAGGATGGGCCCGAGGGCATGAACCCGGCCGACCGTTGCCTGGTGGGCTCGCGCGGGTCGGGCGGACCGCCCATGCTGAACAACGTGTACAACAACACATACCAGATCGTGCAGACGCCGACGCATGTGATGATTGACGTGGAGATGATGCACGATGCCCGCATCGTTCGACTGGGTCAGGAGCACAAGCCGGAAGCGGTGAAACAGTGGCTGGGCGACAGCGTCGGGCATTGGGATGGCGACACGCTGGTGGTTGTCACCAAGGGCTGGAACCGCTGGCATGGCGATTATGAGCCGGTCTATCTGTCGGAGCAGGCAACCGTGACGGAGCGCTTCACGCGCACGGGAGCGGACGAAATTACCTACGCCTTCGATATCGACGATCCGGGTTTCTACACCCAGCCGTGGAAGGGCGAGATGCTGTTCACCCGCTCGAACGGGCCCGTCTATGAGTATGCCTGCCACGAGGGCAATTACGCGCTGCACGGCATCCTGCAGGGCGCGCGGATTTTGGAAACTCAGGCTGCCAAGGCGGCGAGTGCGAAGAAGAAATAGCCGTCAGGCTTTCTTCTCGTAGGTCAGCCAGATGATGACGCCATAGATCGCGAGCCATGCGAACGCGATCAGCGGCGTGATGAGCGCGCGATCGACGCCGGACATCTCCGCGAGGGCCGGGCCTAGCCAGCGCACGGAGATGGCGATCAGGACCACCAGCGCGACCGTCACGAGCCAGCCCTGCCAGCTCTTGGCTGTTACGCCCCACCCGATCGTCTTTGGACCAAACCAGCCCTTCGCCATTGTGCACGTCCTGTCTGCCGCCGAGCATATACTCCGGACGGCGCGCGTGCGAGGTAGGCGGCCAATCGAGGAAGATGTTCGTGGCTGACCCGCACCAGATCAATGTTTGGACGCATATAGCGGCGGGCGCTGTGGCGCTAGCTGTTGGGCTTGTGCCCTTGTTCAGCCGCAAGGGCGGCCCGCTACATCGCTGGTCTGGCAGGGTCACCGCCGGCCTTGGCGTGTTGGTGTTGGGCAGCGCGACACTCGCAACACTGTTGTTCAACCCGCCCGCACCGTTGATGGCGGCCACTCTGAGCGCGGGCTATCAATACCTGAGCGGCTTACGGACGCTGATGTTGAACAGACGCGGCCCCGGATTGCCCGACGCCCTTCTGGCGCTCGCGGGGTTAGGGCTTTCAGCGCTGATCCTGTTTCAGATGGGCCAAGGCAGCACATCCTGGTCGCCAGCTTTCGGGTACGCGACGATTGGTTTCCTGTCGGCGATCACGCTGTACGATCTGAGCCGGTTCTTCTGGATTTCCACGTGGTATCGCAATGTGCGCTCGCTGGACCACGGCGTGAAGATGATCGGCTTTTATTTCGCGATGCTGTCGGCTGGCGCAGGAAATCTGCTGGCAGAGCTTCAACCGCTCAGCCAGATCCTGCCGTCCGTCATGGGCATGGTCGCGATGATCGGCTTCGTGATCTGGTATAGTCTTCACCCGATCAACAAACGACCGAGCAACGCGACCGCTTAGGCCTTCCTATTTGATGTAGGCCTTCACCACGGCGTCGAGGAAGTCGCGGCCGTCGTAGAGCGATTTCACGCGGATCTTTTCGTTGAGGCCGTGGGCGTTGGTTTCATCGCCCGTCGAGAACAGGCCGCTGAGGCCGTAGGTCGGGATGCCGGCATTCATCAGGAAGCGGCCATCGGTGGCGCCTGCGATCATCAGGGGGGCGACGGGGACGCCCGGCCACATCTTTGCGGCCTGCGCCTTAATCGGCCCCATGATCTCGTCGGTGAGCGGCGGGGCGCTTGAGCCGTCGCGGCGGCGAACGATGGCGACCTTCACTTGCTCGTCGCCGATGGCTTTCTCGAGCGTCTCTTTCACCTGCTCAGGAGTCGTGCCCTGCATGACACGGCAGGAGAGCGTTGCGACGGCGCGTTGCGGCAGCGCGTTGGGGGCGTGGCCGGCTTCGAGTTGGGTTGCGACGCAGGTGGTGTGGAGCGAGGCGTTGTAGGTTGCGTCGGCTTGCAGGACTTTCAGTGCGGCCTGATCATCCGGGTTCTTTCCGACAGCCGTCATCGCCTTGCCGATCTCGCCGCCGAGCAGCGGACCAGTGACACGGAAGTATTCGCGCACGACGGGCGTGACCTGGATCGGGAAGGACAGCTTCGAGACTTTGTCAGCTGCAGCCATCAGATGGTAGATCGCATTGTCCGGTAGGGGCCGCGAGGAATGGCCGCCCGGGTTGGTGACTTCCAGCGTGTAGACCTGGTGAATTTTTTCGCCTGCCTGCACCTGCAGTGTCAGCGGCTTGCCGTCTGCCGACAGAAGACCGCCTGCGCCTTCATTCAACGCGAAGTCCACGTCGAACAGGTTGCGGTGATTGGTGAGGATGTAGTCGATGCCGTTGACGCGGTTCGAGGTTTCCTCGCCGCAGGTCAGCGCCATCACCAGATTGCGGCTGGGCTTGAACGTCTTGTCCTGCTTCAGGCGGATCATCAGGTCGAGCCAGATCGAGGCCTGGCCCTTCATGTCTGCCGTGCCGCGGCCATAGAAATAGCCGTTCTCTTCGAACAGCGTGAACGGACTGCGTTCCCAGTCTTCGCGCTTGGCGTCGACCACATCGATGTGGCCCATCAGAAGCACGCCCTTCTTCTTGGGAGCAGTCGCGCGGAGCGTAGCAACGAGGTTGCCGTCATCAGGCTTGCCGGCGGGCACGATCAGCTGGACGTCTGCATCAGCGTAACCGGCGGCCTTGAGGCGCTTCTGCGCGGCCTCAACGACTTTGGTGCATGAGCCGGTGGTGGGAGATGAGTCGATCTCGACCATCTCCTTGTAGATGGCGCGGAACGCTTCACGGTCGGGAACCTGTTGCGCAGATGCGGCGGGCGCAATCGCCGTTACAAACGCCAGCGAAGCCGCAACAGTTCTGAGACGCATGATCGAACCCCGATTATCTCTTCCGCGATCAGTGTCACAGGCGAGGCAGACCAGACAAGCCCGTACCTGCTCACGGAACGATCAGGGGAACGGATCTGTTTCATCATCGCTTGTGGACCCAACACCCGCGCAACCGAGCTGGCGCAGGCGCGCATCGTACCGGCGCACCGCAACATAAACATCCTGCACGCATTTCTGGATCGCCGCCTCGCCGAACCGGCGTGTCGCCCGCACGCGGCCTTCGTCGTCCTCAAGAAGAATGCCGCCCGCCACCATCTGCTGAATCTTCCTGCGTACCGTTTCACGCGGCATGGCCAGCCTGTCGGCAACCAGCAACCGAGAGATTGAACCTCGGAATTCTTCCGGCGGTCTTGCCAGCTCGAGAACTTCCGGCGGCGTCGAGGGATCGAGCAACAAGGGCCGCATCGTCGCCTCGCTGACGCACAGATAGATGAGCAGGCTTTCCAGATCGACATCAGCCAACTGCCGCGCGACGTAGAGTACATCCAGCAACAGCTCGTTCGCGGCGAACGCATGCGGGCGCATGCGCGGCGGGATTTTCTCTTCATCTGGATACATGTCTGCCTCCATAGAACCCTACCCAAAATGGGGTCGCGCGCTTCATGCAGACCTTAAAACCAAGCTGAATTTCCTGCACGCTGACCCGGTCGAAGCGATGATGTCCAATAGTGAAATGGCGCGCCTCCGACGAAAGAGGAATGCAGTATGAGTTCAACTTTTCCGGATTCTGTTCGCGCAATCGTGTGCAAGGCGTGTGGAAAACTTCTCAAGGTTAGCGCCATGCCGCTGGATGCATCTGGCCGCGCTGCTATCAACTTCCGGATGACCTGCATAAAATGCCACCATGGCGACATCTATAATATGCACGATATCCTGCAGCTGAACATGCGAAAGTCCGGCTAGCTTCAGGCCCAGCAGATTCCCGTCAGCATTCCCTGCCCCTGCAGAATTACGCGCGCATCCGAGCCGTCGATATTCGACAAGCCGACATCGCCTTCAAGATTTGTCCACGCCAGACGCTTGCGCGGAAGATCGAGCGCAACGCCGATGGCCTCGCGCAGATTGCGGAGCAGGATTTTCCGGTCCATGCGTGTTGCAGGGTCATAGTTCGGCGCCGGGTCCATCGGCGCGCTCGACAGCGTGTTGTCGCCGCGATCCGTCCAGTACATCGCGCGTGTCGCAAGATCGAGATCGAGGTCGATTGGCTCGGGCATGCGCGAGAACAGGGTGATCATGTCGCGCCGGTTGGTGGGCGTGGCGCCGGGTGGCGCAGTCATGTTGATGCGGCGGATCAGGCCCTGCCCCGCATTGTCGCCACCCTTCTGCGTCCAGTAGAGATGACCACGTGCGGGATCGAGCGCCATGCCGACGCACCAGCGCGACTGGTCGTCCTTGTCGCTGACCGGATTGCCGGTGATGACCAGAGTTTCCAGCCTGGACCCATCAAGGTTGCAGCGCTGGATCGCCATGCCTTCGCGATCCGACCAGTAGAGCTTGCCTGCGGCTTCATCGATCTTGAGTTGCTTTGGCGTGAACGTACCGCCGGGCGCAATGATGGTGGAGACGTTCGCGCCATCTTTCTCACAGCGCATGATGTAGCCATCGCGCTCGGCGGCGCGGCCCATGTTTGTCCAGAAGATCTGTCCCGTGGCCGAATTGACCGCGATGCCATCGTTCACACCCGTGGGGCGTGAACCATTCGCCGGAGAGTCATCGACCAGCGTAACAGGGCCTCCGCCAGCGGCTGGGTCGAATGCGAATACCTTCGCCTGTCCGAGATAGTAGAGCTTTGGCGCGGGGCCAGTGGCTACGCCAACCGTGGCGCACCCCGCGAGCGCGAGACTGCCGCCAATACCTGCGGTGAACTGCCTGCGGCTCCAACCCATCATGTCTGACCCCGGGACGTCTGTTGCGTCTTGAGTGAAGGATAGGGTCGGATTGGCGCGATTGTCATCCCGGAAGCGCGGCGCCCGGCCTGGATGACGGATCGAGGCTAGACGCGACTAGTATTCATGTTCCTGCTTCCAGGAGATCATGATTTCCTCAACGTACGCCGAAGCGTTACGCATCGCCGGCTCGGTTGATGCGTGAGGCGCCTCGCCCTGAATAGCACTCGCCATCTGCACGTCTGACGGGATATTGAAGCGCACGGTGGTGATGCAGCCCGGCGTGATCTCGGCCAGCGCCCCGCCCTGCCAGTCGGTGACGTAACCGCCATAGTCCCAGCCAAATCCCGCGATCTTGAACGGTTTCTTGTTCAGCTTCTCGACCGTCGCGACGCCATCGCCGAGGTTGAGGCCGCCCGGGCCAGTCCACTGCGAGACTTCGCCACGAATCTTCACGCTGGTCAGCACGGTGCGCTCTTCCTCGTTGAGGAAGGTCACTTCGATGCGGCGCGATTTGTCATTCGGGTAGATGGCCGTGATGTTGTCCTGTTCGCCCTCTGCACCATCGATCGTTTCGGGAACGACATTCTCTGCGCCGAAGATGTCGGCCAGCGTTCCAGCGGTTGCGTCCTGCGCAAACGGCTTGCCGCACATGATGGTGAGTGCATCGGCGATGGTGGCGGGGATCTTTACCGCTGCGCCGCCTGAAGCGGCGGCGGGGGCGTCGGCGACTTCAGACGCGCTGGGGCCTTCGGCCTGCTCCGGTCCGCCGCAAGCGGCCAGCAATATCAGCGAAGCTCCGGCAAGTGCGGCGCGCATATCGATATCCCTCCACGAATCCGCGGAAGCTGTCCCAAGCCGCATAACCTGTCCACAGGTTGAGGCGCCTCGCCGGAAATCTGTCGTATATGCTGGGAACGGGGCAATTTGGGTCCGTCAGGACACTGAATTTTTCTCCACCCGCCAACGCAGCGCTTGACCGGACCCCTGCGGGTCGCAGAACTCCTGACAATGTCGCGTGCGATCTACCGCCCTTCCGGTGAAGTTGTCGGCCGTCCGAAACGGGGCGGGCTGTATATGTGGGGGCTCGCCATTCTGGTGGGCGTGCTGGCGGCGCTGGCCGTCGCCCTGATCCAGACGCTGGTGATCTACGCGCAATTCCTGGCGTTCGGGGCGGCTTCGGGACGACTGGCCTCCCGGCTTGTGGAAATGCCGTGGTGGGGGCGAATCCTGTCGCCGGTCGTGGGCGGCGCCGTGATCTGCCTGTTGCTGCGCCTGGGTATTTCGATTGGATGGGGGCCTGCGCCGCGTCCGTTCGGGTTGCAGGATATCGTGCAGAACCGTCGCCTGCGCGGAACGATCCGCTCGACGACATTGTCTCTGCGCGACGCTTTCCTCTCGGCACTGGTTGCAATCGTTTCGCTGGGTTGGGGCGGAAGCTCGGGACGTGAAGAGCCAGCGGCGCATCTGGGTGCTGCGCTCGCGATGCTTCCGGGGCGTCTGCTGGGATTGAATCTCGCTTCGCGGCGGATGCTGCTTGGCATGGGACTGGCGGCTGCGATCTCTGCAGCGCTGCATGCACCAATCGCCGGCGTGTTTCTGGCGCGCGAGCTGGTGTTGCGCCGGTTGCGGCTGTCGCAGATGGGGCCGGTTGTGGTGGCTTCGGTCAGCGCCTGGATGTTCGGGCGCTGGATCATGGATGGAAAGCCGGTGATCGACATTCCCGATGTCGGCGTGATCCTGCCGCAAGCGCATGCTGCGGCCGTTGTTGTGCTGCCTGTGCTCGCCATGTTCGGCTATGCCGCGATGATCATCTGGGCGCGCGCGCCGATCATGGTGGCGGCGTCCGCTGCGCGCATTCGTGTGCCGCTCTGGCTGCTGCCGATCATCGGCGGCCTGATCCTCGGTATCATCGCGCTCGCCTTCCCGCAGGTGCTGGGCATTGGCTATGAGCCGCTCGCAGCGGGACTGGGTGGCAATTACACGGCCGAGCTCATGCCCGTTCTAGCGCTTGCGAAGATTGCGGCGGCGGCAGTGACGTTCGGCTTCCGTTGGGGAGGTGGTCCGATTGCACCAACGCTTTATGTCGGCGCGATGATCGGCGCGAGCCTTGGCGTGGTTGCCGGACTTACCCTTGGGATACCTGCGCCACAGGTCTATTTCGGACTGCTCGGCATGGCGGTGGCTGTGTCCGTTTTGTTGGATGCGCCGTTCACCGGCGCCATTCTGGCGCTGGAGCTTTCAGGCTCGCCGGAAGTCGGCGGGGCTTGCCTGCTGTTCTGTTTCGTCGCCTGCATGGCTGTCCGCCGTCTTGCGCCACCCATGGGCGAAGATACCGGCCAGACGCTGCGCTGGCGCTGAACCGCGACCTCTCCTATCCTGCTCGACCGGGATCGCGGAGGGATGGCACATGAACGCCAACGGAGAGAACACGCCTCAGCCAGCGCCGAATCGCGCCATGTGGGTGCTTGGCTTTTTCGCCGTGCTGTTCGTGGCGTTCTTCTTCCGCGCGGCGCCGATGGCGCTAGATCCTGTTCGTACAACACAGGCCGCCGACCAGTTTGATACGGCGCGCGCGCTTGACCGGCTGTCGCGCGTTCTCGATGGGACGCCGCATCCCACCGACAGTGACGCACTCGATCAGACCCGCTCACGCCTGCTGCGCGAGATCGCGTCGATCGGCTACCAGCCGCAGGTGATTGCGCAGAACGCCTGCCGGGGCTCGATCTCCGGCTCATCCATCCGCTGCGCGTTCGTGCAGAACGTGTTCTTCAAGGCAGGCACGGGCGATGGCCCTGCTCTCGTTCTTACCGCACACTATGACAGCGTGGACGCGAGCCCGGGCTTTGGCGATGACGGCATTGGCGTCGCAGTCTGGCTCGAGGTGGCGCATCACCTGAAACAGAACCCGCCGAACCGGCCGGTGCTGTTCCTGCTTACCGATGGCGAGGAAACCGCGTTGCTCGGAGCGCAGGCTTTCGTGAATTCAAAGGAGAAATACGGCGTCGAGGTTGGCCGCATCATCAACCTTGAGGCGCGCGGCGTACGCGGACCGGCGATGATGTTCGAGACGGGTCATCCCAATGCGGGCATTGTCGGCGACTGGTCGAAGAGTGGCGCACGCCCTGTCGCCAACTCGATGATGACGGCCGTCTACGAGCTGCTGCCGAACTCGACCGACCTGACCGTCCACCTGCACGACGGCTCGACCGGCATCAATATCGCGATCGCGGATGGCCTCGACTTCTACCATACCAATCACGACGATCTCGCGCGGCTCGATCGTTCGAGCGTACAGCACATGGGTGACCAGGCGCTCGGCGCCACGCGGACATTCCTCGCTGGCGACTGGAGCGGGGACAAGACCGGCGGCGAGATCGCCTACTCCGATATCGGCGCACGGCTGTTCGTGGCGCTTCCTGAGATGTTCGCACTGGTCCTGCTCGGCTTGTGCTTCGGGGTCTCGGCTATGATGCTGGTTCGCCCGTCGCGCGACAGCGGCTGGATGAAGCTCGACTGGAGGGCGCTGGCGCTGCCGCCAGCGCTTATCGCCGTGTCCGGGCTGCTCGCCTTCCTTACGCAGCAAGCCATTGGTCTGTTTCGTGAGCCTTCGTACTGGACCGCCTATCCGCAAGCGTTGAACATGACCTTCTTCGCCGGAACGGCACTGGTCAGCGTGGCCGCCCTCGCCTTCCTTGCGCCGAACGTGAAGCGTGAGACGTTGTTCGCATCCGGCTGGTTCTGGTTTCTGATCGTCGGGATGGGCCTGTCATTTGCCGTGCCCGGGTTCTCGATCCTCTTCGTGATCCCCGGCATTGTGTTCGTGCTTGCGGGTGGTGCGGCGTGGCTGTTCCCGCGCTATCAGATACCGGCCTATGTGATCGCCAGCGTCATGCTCGTGCTGATCTTCTTCCCGATCCTGCATATGCTCGACGTCATGATGGGTCTCGGCATGGCCGCGGCCTTCGGCGTGGTCGAAGCCATGGTGCTCGCGCCAATGCTCGCCATTATTGGCGGGCTACGATCGGGCAAAGCGCTGGTGTTCTCGGCGCTTGGTTTAGCCTTTGTCGTCAGCATCGGCGCGACGGCGATCGTTCCCGCTTACAGCGCGGACCGTCCGCTCGCGCTGAACTTCAGCGCGCAATACGACATGGATGAACGTCGTGCTGCCGTTTACGCGGGCGCGCGTCCTGGCGCGTTGCCAAAATCGATCCTCGACCAGCTCACGGTCGGTGAAGTGCCGCCCCCGGTTGGCAGCACGAATGCTCTCGCCGCCAGGAAGATGGAGTTTGCGCCGCGCCCGCACGCCATCGCCACGCTGATCAGCGACAGCACCGGCGCAGACGGCAAGCGCATCATTCGCCTGCAGCTTGGCGCCGAAGGTGCGCGCACCATCCGCTTGCGCATTCCGGCAAGCGCGCACCCGACCCAACTCACCTATGACGGGCGCACCACTGCCATGCGCGAGCCGCAGCAGGGCTACTACGTCGTGGAGATCATCGGTCGCGCGGCGAATGGCGCGACGCTGGAGTTTACGCTTCAGCCGCCGACGAAAGCGCCTTCTCCCTCGACCACGAAACCAGACTGGCTTGTGCAGGGTATCTGGACGTCGCTGCCGCCTGAAGCACAGGCGCTGGCGGATTCACGCCCGGACAACGCCGTGCGCATCCAGATGGGCGACACCACGATCACGACGAAGAAGCAACAGTTCTGAGCCACGCCCTCGTCCTTCGAGACGCGGACTTTGTCCGCTCCTCGGGATGAGGGCGTACTCACAATCCCGGCCAAAACTGTGAGAAAATGGGCCGCATAACCACTCGCTAACCATTGCGGCGCCACACCGTGACACCAGTGGCGGCTGCCAATAGCTTGCCGCCTGCACTGACCCGAAAAACTGCGAGATGAGGTACTGAATATGTCCGGCAAAGATCCGATCGTTGTCGCCCAGATTGCCCGCATCATCGCAAAGGAGTTGGGGGTCGGCGAAGGCCAGGTTGCCGCCGCCATCCAGCTGATCGAGGAAGGCGCATCCGTTCCGTTCATCGCGCGCTACCGGAAGGAGCGTACGGGCGGCTTGGACGATACGCAGCTGCGCGCACTGGCGGAGCGCTTTGAATATCTCGTTATCCTCGCCGACCGCCGCGAAGTCGTGCTGCGTTCGATCACCGAACAAGGCAAGCTGACGCCGGAGCTGGAAAAGCAGATCCGCGCTGCGCAGACGAAGGTTGAACTCGAAGACCTGTATGCGCCGTATCGTCCCAAGCGCCGCACCAAGGCGTCTATCGCCAAGGAAGCGGGCCTTGAGCCGCTGGCCGATCGCCTGCTGGCGAACCCGGGCCTCGATCCGGTTGCCGAAGCGCTCAAATATCTGGCCGCCGACAAGGGCGTCGAGAATTCCGAAGCTGCTCTTGAAGGCGCGCGCAGCATCCTGATCGAACGCATGGCGGAGACGCCTGCTATTGTCGGCGCGATCCGCGAGAAAGTCTGGGCGGGCGGCAAGCTCACTTCCGGTCTCGTCAAAGGCAAGGAAGCCGAAGGCGCAAAGTTCGCCGACTATTTCGAGTTCGACGAACCGATCGCCAACATGCCGTCGCACCGCGCCCTCGCCTTGCTGCGCGGAGAGAAGGAAGGCGTGCTCAAGATCGATCTCGACCTGCCGCACGACGAGAAGACGCGTCACCCGGCCGTCACGTCCATCATGTCGGCGTACAATATCGCCGATCGCGGCCGCCCGTCTGACCAGTGGCTGGCCGAGACGGCGCGTCAGGCGTGGAAATCGCGCCTCTCCGGCTCGACGCACAACGATCTGATCGATCGCGTGAAAGAGCGTTCGGACAACGAAGCCATCCGCGTGTTCTCGCGCAACATGCATGACTTGCTGTTGGCCGCGCCGGCCGGCCCGAAAGTTGTCATGGGCGTTGACCCGGGCATTCGCACGGGCTGCAAGGTCGCTGTCGTGGACGCCACCGGCAAGGTGCTGGAGACGACCACGATCTATCCGCATGAGCCGAAGAAAGACTGGAACGGCTCGCTCGCAACGCTTGCCGTGCTCGCCAAGAAGCACGGTGTTGAGCTCGTCTCCGTCGGCAACGGCACGGCCAGCCGCGAGACGGACAAGCTTGTTGCCGAACTCTCCGCCAAGATGCCGGACCTGAAGCTTACCCGCGTGATGGTCTCGGAAGCTGGCGCTTCGGTCTATTCGGCGTCTGAGCTTGCGGCGAAGGAGTTCCCGGATCTCGACGTGTCGATCCGCGGCGCTGTTTCCATCGCGCGCCGCCTGCAGGACCCTCTGGCTGAGCTGGTGAAGATCGAGCCGAAAGCTATCGGCGTTGGTCAGTACCAGCACGACGTTGACCAGAACGCCCTCGCCCGCTCGCTGGATGCTGTGGTCGAAACCTGCGTGAACGCTGTTGGTGTTGACGTGAACACAGCCTCAGCGCCGCTGCTCGCGCGCGTGTCGGGCCTCAACACGGCGGTGGCTGCCAACATCGTGACGTATCGCGACGAAAACGGCCCGTTCAAGACGCGCGCATCGCTCAAAAAAGTTCCGCGCATGGGGCCGAAGGCTTTCGAACAGGCGGCAGGTTTCCTGCGCATCATGGATGCGAAGAACCCGCTTGATGGCTCGGGCGTGCACCCGGAAGCCTATCCGGTCGCCGAACGTATTGCAGAGCGTTCGGGCCGTCCGCTGAAGAGCCTGATCGGCGACAAGGCGTTCCTCTCGATGCTCGATCCGGCCTCGTTCGCTGACGAGCAGTTCGGCGTGCCGACCGTCACCGACATCATCGCCGAGCTGGTGAAGCCGGGCCGCGATCCGCGTCCGGAATTCAAGACCGCGACGTTTGCCGATGGCGTCGAGAAAATCTCAGACCTGAAAGTCGGGATGAAGCTCGAAGGCACGGTGACCAACGTCACGGCGTTCGGCTGCTTCGTCGACATCGGCGTCCACCAGGACGGCCTCGTCCACATCTCGGAACTCGCGGATGTGTTCGTGAAAGATCCGAGCGACGTGGTGAAAGCCGGCCAGGTTGTGTCGGTGCGCGTGAAAGAGGTCGACATCGACCGCAAGCGCATTGCGCTGTCGATGAAGCGCGAGGTGTCGGGTACACAAGGCGCGCACGGCGCACCGCCGCCGAAAACGGCTCAACAAGGCAAACCGCAGGGCAAGGCTCCGGCCAAGTCCGGTCCGCAGAACTATTCGGCGGGACCTGCCAAGTCCGATGACTCCAGCAACCCGTTCGCGGCGCTGAAGAACCTCAAGCTGAACTAGTTCATTTAGCCAAACCTATCCAATTAGCGGGCGCTGGGATCACCAGCGCCCGTTTTCATTTGTGGCCGCGCTTGACGACCCCGCGCGGGAAAGACAAGTTTGCTTTGCATGCCCTTTTGAGGGTACGTGATGCCAGCCGCGTTCACGGAGGGAGACATAGATGAGCCGTCTTTCCGCTCGCGCGTGCCGCATTATCGCGGCGCTCGGCTTCTGGACGCTAATCGCTCTAGCCGTCGTGACTCGCGGAGCTGGCGGCCTTTTGTTGGCCTATGCCGCTGTGATCTGGCTGGCTGCCTTCTCGTTGCAAGCGTGGCGTAGCCAGGACGAGTTCGAGCGCGCCGGACAAAAATTCTCTTGGATGTTCGGCGGCATGTTCGGCCTGATGGGCTCGCTCGCCTTGCTTCCTCTGGTTACACATCCAAACGTAATCTCGCCCATGCTCGACTGGGCGTCAGGCATTCTGGAAGCGACAGATCCGGTCGTGCCGGCCTTCCTGTTGGGTGCGGTCTACATCGTTCTCGGACAGCTTGTTGGCTTCCTGGTGTGCTGGGTTGGCTGGCACGTGGCGAAGCGATGATCGCGCCATGAAGAACCGCATCCGCGATTTGCGCGCAGAGCACGGCTGGACTCAAGCCGACCTCGCCACACGCCTCGACGTCTCACGCAACTCCGTCAACGCGATCGAGAACGGCAAGTACGATCCATCACTGCCGCTGGCGTTCAAGATCTCCGAAGTCTTCGGCCTGCCGATCGAGAAAATTTTCCAGAAGGGCTGAGGCCCGCTCTCAGTGTATCCTGATCAGGCTGTCCACCTTGCGCCATGCCGGTGGCGTCAATGGCTCACCGGACGCCACGCGCACGGAGTGGATGACCGCGTGGATCTCGCGCCGCCAGTGATCGAGAAATTGCGCCAGCCGAGGAAAGCGGGGCGCTTCATCCATCATCTGCCACATGAATGTCTGCAGCAGCCGCGGATGATCAGGCATGTAGTAAAGCACTTCAGCCGTCAGCAGCGTTGCACCGTGCAGCCTACGTTCGAATTCCGTCGCCATACCGACCTCCTTCGCCCCATGGCCAGCAGCCTGAAGCGAAGTAGAAACACGTCAACGGAATAGCGCGGCGCCAACGGCAGATTGGCAATCGACGGTGATCGCTGCTGCTAGGCTCGCATCTCTCTGCGCAGCGCCTTGCTCTTCACGCCGACGAGTTGCACCGCATCTGCCAGCGGCATCGGGCGGCCGGTGAGATAGCCCTGCACCTTGGTCACCCCCACGCGCCGCAGCGCCTCCAGCTCCGCCTCTGACTCAACGCCTTCAGCCACGATCTGGCTGCCCATCGCGCGACCGAACATCGACAAGGCGCCGGCCAGCGCCTGACGCCCGCGATCGCAGTCAATGTTGCGGGTCAGGCTCATGTCCAGTTTGATCGTGTCAGGCCGCAGGTCGAGCACATGGCGGAAGCTTGAATGCCCTGCTCCCGCATCATCCACCGCCAGCCGCAACCCGCCCAGCCGCAACGGCTCCAGCCGCGCCGACAGTTCCGCATAGTTCGCGACCACTGCGTGTTCTGTCACCTCGAGCACCACACGCTCCAACGGGAGCGTTGCGATAAATTCTGCAAATGACTCTGTCATGATCGTGGCTGGCGAGAAGTTCACCGCCAGATGTATATCCTTCGGCATCTCGGAAAGCGCCTCCAGAGCCTTTCGCGCCAGTGAAATCTCCAACTCCACGGCAAGGCCTACCTCTTCGGCCTCGGCGAACCATTGATCCGGCGAGCGGTAAGGTTCCGTCTCGAAGCGCGCGAGACATTCGAACGCCGACACCGTCTCGTCCTGCAGACGATAGATCGGCTGATAGCGTACGTGGAAAGCCTCCTGTGCAATCAATGTCTCAATGAGCTCGCGCTTCTGCTTCAGACGCTGCTGCTCAGCCAGCTCTTCATGGATCAGGTCCGCTACGATCGCCGCGAACGCGCGCAAGATCCGAAGGTCGCGCGCGTTGAGCGACACGTTGGCGAGGAAGGAGAAGCAACAGAACGTTCCGAACACTCGCCCATCCGGCAGGCGCAGCGGCACACTCATATGCGCGCCCACCGGCAGCTCACGCGTTGCGTCGATGGTCAGCGCCTCGGCGTTCTTGCAGGCATCCGTCATCAGCTCCGGCAGACGCCCATCCACCACGCGCTGGCAGTAGCTGTCCTCGAGTGGATCGCCATCTCCCGTCTGCACAGGAGACTGATCGCCATCGACGTGCCGGAACACGCGCTTGCCGTCGACGAATTCCGAGACAAACCCGACATCCATGTCCAGGTGGGTGCGAACAATGTTCAGCACCTTGCGAATGCGCGCTTCGTTGGAGAGCCCGCCTGTCTCGAAACGGATCGTGTCGAATAGTGATGAGTCGTCCTTGCTCATGACTTCCTGCATCGCGAATCCCCCCAGTATTCTGGGAAAGCTGCCGTTCGATGCTTAACTCCAGGTTTTCTGCGGCCGCGAAATCCTGCCGATCACGCAACTTTCATTGCCTGGCCAGGCCGTTTCGCCACGTAACTGGCGTGCAGGCTCTCGTTTTCCCGCCGGGACGTGTTTTCCGACGGGATGAACTTCAACGTCGCGCCGACAGAACACCCACCGGTTTCACCGCTGGCGGCGCACGGAGCGATCCCGACTGAGAGCCTGTTCGGGGACCGCAGATGACTCGCCGGTCGATTAAGCCGCCAGCTGGGCCTTGAGCTTGTCGGCCTGCACCAGCCACACGCGGGCAACTGTTGGCCGCCCTGCCTTCACCTGAATGTCAGCCAGCCCCCGGGCCGCTTCATAGGCCGCCATGTGCTGTCTCGCGCGCAGCGCAGCAGCCAGCTTCAGCCGCAATTTCGCCTGCGTAACACCTGTGGCCGTTACCTCGCCGAGCGTGGCGATTACCACCGGCGCGATAGGCGCAGCTGCCATCGCGAGCGCCGCCTCGGCTTTCGTCTCAACAATGGTCGGCTTCGAAGGCGGCGGTGCGACTGCTGCGGGAGCAAACTTGGCTTCGGCAGACTTGACTGCGGCAGACCGGGCTTCCTTTTTCTTCCCGCCCGTCAGAAACGAAAACAGACCCATCACCAGCCCCTGAATTGTGCACGCAACCAAAACCTAGTCGGGCGCAGAATACGTGCACGCGCGCAAACGACGCCCCGTATGGAAAAGCCGAAGCTGCACAGGCCGAAGGCGCCCGGCGCCAAAATTCTGCGCGCTGATTGATGCCCGTCCTTGAGACGAAGACAGCCACGCGCGTTACTGCGCATGGCTGCTTGCCGTCTAGGTAAAGCTCGATCAGCCGCCGAGCTGTTTCACGATGAAGTCCTGCGCCTTGATCAGGCCTTCCGGTGCGGGCCAGTGCGACGCGCCTGCAACGGTTTCGAGCCTGGACTCGTAGCCGTCCTTCTTGAGCTGTTCCTGGAACGCCTGAATGCGGTCGGCCTTCACGGTCGGGTCGCCATCATTGTGGATGATCAGGACTTCCGCAGCAGTGCCTGCAGCTTCCTTCGTGCAGTCGCCATTGGCGAGGATGCCCGCCAGCGACACGACGGCCTTCACGTCCGGCGTCGAGCACGAGCCAGCGTCGAACGCCACGCCGCCGCCCTGGCTGAAGCCGACCACCACGATCTTGTCGTGCGGAACCTTCAGGCCCTCGGACGCCTTCGTCACCGTATCGACGGCCAGCTTCTTCACGGCGGCGCGAGTGTTCTCGGTGTCTTCGCCACGGAGCACATGCCACGATCTGCCGTCGCCTTGTGTCAGCGGACCATCATTGAAGATGAAAGCCGCATCCGGGAGGCGCTTGGCCAGCGTGTCGGCCAGCGGCTTCATCGCGACGCCCTTCTGGGTGTACCCGTGGAAGAAGATCACCACCTGCTTCGGGGCCTTGCCCGATCGAGGGTCCATGCCGCTGAAGCCGAAATCCGCCACCTTCTGCGCGGAGG
This sequence comes from Hyphomonadaceae bacterium, assembly GCA_036733305.1. Classification (GTDB taxonomy): domain Bacteria; phylum Pseudomonadota; class Alphaproteobacteria; order Caulobacterales; family Hyphomonadaceae; genus UBA7672. The sequence goes on along the minus strand of DAINAT010000028.1, from coordinate 8,568 downwards.
CAGCGCCTGCACCCAGTCCGATTGCCAGAGCGGCCAGCGCCGAGAGCGCCACATAACGTTTCATCGTTTTCTCTCCCAAGGATGACGTGTTCCCGTCCATTCCCGGCGCGAACCTGAGCCTCCACGCGAGCGCCAGCAAGACCCGGATGCATCACCCCGCAGTGAGCAGCAGCGCGATCTCCGTGACTTCGGGTTACCAGTACGGCGCAATCCCGGTGAAACAGCGTGTTCCCGCCTTGTTGCCATACGGTCACTAACGCTGACCGGCTGGCTTATGCAGGCCCCGCTATAGTTGACCGAAAATAGCGAACACCCTAGCGATATCCTCCAAGGAACATAACGGGTCCGGGAGGGACACATGAATATCGCTGGCATCAGCCGCGCAGCTCTGCTTGCAGGCATTCTCGCAACGCCGGTCGGCCTCGCCGTTGCGCAAACCACGACCGCCACGGCGTCGCCTGATCGCGACACCGTCTTCATTCTTGGGCGCATCGACAACGGCATCACGTCCAGCGATGGCGAAACGGTCAACGCCTCGTCAGTCTCGGCTGAAGAGATGCGCAAGTACGATCGCGCCAGCGTCGACGAAGCGCTCGATCTCATCCCCGGCGCCAACGCTTCGAACACCGGCGGCTCGCGCAACGAACGACTGATCTTCGTCCGCGGCTTTGACCGGTTCCAGACAACGCTGTCGATCGATGGCGTGCGCGTGTTCCTGCCGGCCGACAACCGCATCGACTTCGCACGCTTCCTGACGGCTGACCTCGCCGAAGTGCAAGTTTCGAAAGGTTATGTCTCGGTGCTCAACGGTCCCGGCGGCATTGGCGGCGCGGTGAACCTCGTCACCCGCAAGCCGTCGCGTCCATTCGAAGCCGAACTCGCCGGTACGACCAACTTCAATGACGACTTCGCGTTGAACGCCTACACCGTCTCTGGCCTCATCGGGACGCGCCAGGATCAGTTCTACGTGCAGCTATCCGGCGCCACGACCGACCGCCGCTCGTGGTCGCTGTCGTCCGACTTCGTCCCCGTCGTCGCCTCGCTTGAAAACGGCAACAAGCGCGAGAACTCGGCCAGCGAAGACTGGCGCGTGAACTTCAAGGCCGGCTGGACGCCCAACGCTACCGACGAATACGCCATCAGCTACATCAAGCAGTCGGGCGAAAAGAACGCTCCGCTGCACATCAGCGACACGGCGTCGACGCGTTACTGGACATGGCCCTACTGGGATATCGAGAGCGTCTACTTCCTCTCGCGCACGCAGCTGGGCGACAATCTCCAGCTTCGTAGCCGCGTGTATTACAACATGTTCGAGAACCTGCTCTCATCGTTCGACACCGCCGCACAGAACACGCAGACCCTGCCCCGCGCCTTCAACAGCTATTACGACGACACGGCCTATGGCGCGAACGTCACGCTTGAAGCCAAGCTGTCGGACACCAACACGCTCACCGGCTCGCTGCACTACCGCAATGACGAGCACAATGAGCAGCAGGACGGCTTCACCCGCACGCCTGCCACTGGCTCCCCGTCGGCAAACCGCGCCTATTCCGAGCCGTGGCAAGGCACGACGGAAGACACCTATTCGTTCGCCCTCGAAGACGTGCAGAAACTCGGGCCCAACCTCGATCTGGTCCTTGGCGCTTCGTACGACTGGACGAAACTCAAGTCCGCCACCGACGTGAACGTCTCCGTGACCGGCACGACCATCGCCAACTCGCAGATCGTGTTCACGCCGGTGAACTATCCGCTGCGCGACATGGAAGGCGTCAACGCGCAGGCCGCCCTCATCTGGCAAGCCACGGACGCGATGAAGGTGCACACCAGCATCTCCTCGCGCGTCCGATTCCCGACACTGTTCGAGCGTTTCTCCTCGCGCTTTGGCACCGCCATCCCCAACCCGGATGTCGATCCTGAGCGCTCCACCAACTTCGAAGTCGGCACGTCGGTTACTCTCGCCCCGAACGTCAAACTTGAAGGCGCGGTGTTCTACAGCAAGGTGCAGGATGCGCTTGTGCAGATCCCGGTCGTCCTCGCGGCGCCGTTCGGCACGGTCAACCAGACCCGCAATCTGGGCGATGCCAACTATTACGGCCTCGAACTGTCGCTCAATGGCCGCGCCACGGATTGGCTCGACCTCGGCGGCAACTTCACCTGGACCCAGCGGGACTACGATCAGGTCGGAGCAGTCACCTTCGTGCCAGGCACAACCGCGCCGATCACCGGCGCCGACCCGACCAACGCCAACTTCGAGCCGCAAGGGGTGCCGGGCGTGAAGGCCTTCGTCTACGCCAACATCCAGGCGCTGCCGAACCTCACCATCACCCCGAACATCGAAGCGGCTTCCAGCCGCTGGACCGTTACATCGTCGTCCGCAATCACGCCGCCGCGCTTCTACAAGACCGGCGAATACGTGGTCGCGAACCTGGCGGTTGACTGGGCGGTCAGCGACAGCATCTCGCTGCTCGCCACCGCGCGGAACCTGACGGACGCCAACTACACGCTGGTCGACGGCTTCCCCGAAGAAGGCCGCAACTACACGCTCGGCATCCGCTGGCGGAACTAGAGCGACCTGACAAGACGCAACGAAAGCCCGGCTTTGCAGGCGCAGAGCCGGGTTTTTCTTGATCCAGGCTGGACTTTGCCGCGCGCCGTGACGGCGCTATCGATTTTTTTCGAAACCCGGGACCACCCCCGACTCCCATCAGTGACGCGTTCGCGCTATTGGTGGTCCAACACGCAAAAAACGGCGCCGGGGGGCGATAATGGCTGAGGGGTTTTCGGGGCATCCGCTCGACGGATTGACGGAGGCTGTTTCCGAACAACGCGGAGAAGTCGCCACAGCCAATTGGCTGACGTCGACGCGGAAAGGCGTATTAACGATTTGCGCAAGCGCCGTCGGCGTAGCGCTCTCGGGCGTGCTGGCATGGCACTTCTTCGTGGGCGCCATTCTCACAACGCCGGACGCGATCGCCGGGTTCGCCACGGCATCCGCCTTCCTCGTGCTGCCCATCCTGCTGCTATCGCTGGATTCCAGCGATAATATGGGTCTTGGCCCGAAGCTCACCGTGCCGCTGTCGACACTCCTTGTGCTCGCCATCGTGTCTGTCGCCGCGCTGGCCGACCGCGCGAACAACCTTCATATCTTTGAAAGCGCAGCTGGCGCGCCGCAGGTCTTTCCCCTGATCGCGCTGTTCACGTTCGTGATCGTCGCCTTTATCCCGCGCATCTGGAACGCCGCCCGCTTCACCGATTTCAAGCAACGCGAAATCGATGCGCGCGAAGCGGATGCCGTTCGCAAGCGGCAGCAAGGCGACAAGGCCGCCCAACAGCGCGCTATCGAACTTTCCAAGCGCACGCAGGAGCAAGATGACGCCGAAGCGCTGGGCGCTTTCATCGCAACTGCAATCGTGGGCGGCATCATTGCGCTTGCCTGGTTCGCGGGCAGCCTTCGCGATGGCATGGGCCTGCGCAATGGCGTGGGCGTTACGATCGCGGCAGGCGTCATCGGCCTCTTCGCCATCGTCATCTTTCTCGACTGGATTGCAGAAGCGCCACCGATCCGCGCGGCCAGCACAGCCGTTCGTGGCTTCTCGCGCCGCGTCAGCGGGCTGGCAAGTTTTTACAACGCTATCGACACCGTGCTCGTTCGTATCGGCGCACATGCAGCCGGCATGGAACATCGCCAGATGGGCAGCCGGTATTTCATTCTCGCTGGCACCATGCTCACAATGGCTGTGCTCGCATGGAACCTGCCCGCGCCGATCGGCCTGATCCCGGCCGGCATTGGCCTGTTGCTGGCGTTATCGGTTTCGCGCCTGTGGAGCTGGGTCGAGGATGATCGCAACCTCGCCTCGATCACGCGCTTCAATCCCGACGCACCGATCAAGGTCGGCTTCCGCGAAGACTTCCGGGACGAGACACTCCTCGGCTTTGTCTTCGTTCTCGTCATCATCCCGATCGCGCTGATGCAGGCCGACAAGGGCATCTTTGGCCTGTCGCTCTTCCATGCCGAAACGCCAGAAGCCAAAGGCAATCTGGATCTGTGGCTAGGGTATTACGGCTTCGAGCTGGCCAAAGCGCTGCCTGTCATCGACTGGGCTGACATCTACAAGCTGCAGCCCGGCGACGACCTGTTGCGCCCGAACGGCGCCATGGGCATGCATGCCGTATTTGCCGCGCGGGTTGCAGTCGATCTGGTGCTGATCGCATCGCTGCTTCAGGCCATCGCGATCGCCACGCGCAACCGCCAGCAGAAGGCGCTATTTGCCGCCGGACATATCAACCGGCTCGATGAGCTGGTCGAGAAGGAAGAAATCAGGCGCGCGCTGTCTCGTCGTCGGATCGACTGGTTCAAGGGGGCGGTCAACTTCCGTCGCTATGACCGTGAGCGCCTGAAGGAAATCTACTTCAGCTCCACCGATAGCCGCGAGCGCACATTTATCGAGACGATCTTCAAGGAGGCTGGCGACAACCTCGACTCTGCCATCACCGTGCTGACCCGGATCGCCGGCAATCACGGTAGCGAGCATGAACTTTATCGCACGCTCGATACGGCCCGGACCGAGCATTCGAACGGCAGCCATCAATCGTCGGTCGGTGACCTTATCGAGATCATCACGGCGCTCCGATCGCGCTCGGGCCTCAAAGACTTCAAGTTCGCGCTGATGACGTTCGCGACCGAGATTGGATCACCGTACGAAGTTACCGAGATGCTGGAACGCATCATCTTCAGCTCCCTGCGCGACACGTTCCAGTACACCCGGATCGAGGCCGCCAAGCATCTGACTGCCCTGGTCCCGAGCCTGACCGATTGCGCCCAGATCCGCGAGCTGATCGAGGCGACGGCGACCCGTCGTTCAGAGGCGTTTGGCGCATCCCAGTTCGTGCCGGATGCCCTGCTCCAGGCGCTGCACATGCGTGAAGCCGATGTTTGCCCGCCGGGCTGACACCAAAAAACAGACGAGAACAAACCGTAAATCAACGGGCTACAGTCTGGGTCTTGCGCAAAGGGAAAACCCCAGCCAGATCAGCGCGGAATGACAGATTCCCGCGATCCTTCCGATATCCCGTTTCCGGACGATGAACCGCCCGTTGGCAACCATGCCAGCGGCAGCCAGAGCCGTGAGCCGGGATCGGACGATGATGAGCCGATTTCGGAAGGCGGGGCGCCGCATCTTGGATTCTACCAGCTGCCCGACGAGGAGGAGCCGCCTCTGCCCGAAGAGCGCGGAGACGACGCGTCAGACAGCCATTGGGGCGAGCCCGAGCTGGAAGTCGACACGCGGCCGATCTCGCAGCGCGCGGCGGCTCCGCGACCGCATCGCGCGGCCGATCCCAACGCGGACTATCTGAAAGGCCTCAACCCCGAACAGCGCGATGCGGTGATGAGCACGGAAGGTCCGCTGCTCGTTCTCGCGGGGGCGGGCACGGGCAAGACGCGGGTGTTGACGACGCGGGTTGCGCACATCCTGGCGCAGCGCAAGGCGTGGCCCTCGCAGATGCTGGTGGTGACGTTCACCAACAAGGCGGCGCGGGAGATGCGCGAGCGGACGCTGGCGCTGATCGGGCCGGATGGCGAAGGCCTGCGCTGGTTCGGCACGTTCCACTCCGTCTCGGCGCAGATCCTGCGGCGGCATGCGGAGCTGGCGAAGTTGAAGTCCGGCTTCACCGTGCTGGATACGGATGATCAGCTGCGCCTGATCCGCCAGATCCTCGACGCGGAAGGCATCGACCAGAAACGCTGGACGCCGCGCTATCTCGCCTCGCTGATCGACGGCTGGAAGAACCGCGCGATCTGGCCGGAGAAACTGCCGCCGGATGAATCGCGCCAGTTCGCGGAAGGCAAAGGCGGCAAGCTGTATGCGATCTATCAGGCGCGCCTTTCCACGCTGAACGCCGTCGATTTCGGCGACCTGCTGCTGCACACCATCCGCATCTTCACCGAACATCCTGAAGTGCTGGCGGACTATCATGCCAAGTTCAAATACCTGCTGGTTGACGAGTATCAGGATACCAACGTCGCGCAGTATCTGTGGCTGCGATTGCTGGCGCAGGGGAACAACAATATCTGCTGCGTGGGCGATGACGACCAGTCGATTTATGGCTGGCGCGGCGCGGAAGTGGAAAACATCCTGCGCTTCGAGAAGGATTTCCCGGGCGCGAAAGTGATCCGGCTGGAGCAGAACTATCGCTCCACCGCGCATATCCTTGCGGCTGCTTCGACCGTGATTGCGCAGAACTCTTCACGTCTTGGAAAAACGCTGAGGACGGATGCGAGTTCGGGCGAGCTCGTGAAGGTTCGTGGCGTGTGGGATGGGGAGCAGGAGGCGCGCCTCATCGCGGATGACATCGCGAGCTGGAAGCAGACTGGCCGTCGCTATGACTCGTGCGCCGTTCTTGTGCGTGCATCGTGGCAGATGCGGGCGTTCGAGGAACGCTTTATCGTGACGGGCACCCCCTACCGGGTGATCGGGGGGCCGCGCTTCTTCGAGCGGGCCGAGATCCGGGACGCCCTAGCCTATCTGCGCCTGATCCGTTCGGAATCCGACGACCTTGCCTTCGAGCGGATCGTCAACGTGCCGAAGCGTGGGGTTGGCGACACCACCATCCAGAAACTGCATGTCGCGGCGCGGAGCCTCAACACGTATCTGACGCGGATCGCCGACATGGAGATCCGCTCCGAGAACATCAAGGGCCCGGCGAAAACCGGTCTGCGCCGCTTCCTGATCGACATGGATCGCTGGCGCGACATGTATGCGATCAAGGATGGCGAGCATGCGACGGAGCATCCGCGCCTGCTGGAGATCATCCTCGAGGAGAGCGGCTACACCGACATGCTGCAGGCGGATAAATCTCCGCAGTCGCAGACGCGCCTCGACAACCTGAAGGAACTCGTCCGGGCGATGGGCCAGTTCGATACGCTGAGCGCCTTCCTTGAGCATGTCGAGCTGGTGATGGACAATGCCGAGGGCAAGGGCAGCGATGATCAGGTGCAGATCCTGACGTTGCACTCGGCCAAGGGGCTGGAGTGGCCGATGGTGTTCCTCCCCGGGTGGGAGGAGGAGGTGTTCCCTTCCCGCCGGTCGCTCGATGAGCAGGGCGCGAAGGGCCTCGAGGAAGAGCGCCGCCTTGCCTATGTGGGGATCACGCGGGCGCGCGAAAGAGCCTACATCTCGTTTGCCGCCAACCGCCAGATCTATGGCCGCTGGACCAGCGTTTTGCCCTCGCGCTTTGTCGACGAGCTGCCAGCCAAGCATGTCGATGCGGTGAGCGAGACCGGCTATGTGGCGCCGGGCGGCGGCTTCTATGGCTCGGAGACGGGCAACACGTTCAAGTCGCGGTGGGATAGCGATGCGTCCGCCACGCGCAGCAGTTCGGGCGGGATCGGCAGCGGGAGCATTCCGGGATCGAAGGGCTCCAATCTCAACGAGGGCGGACCACGCGGCGGCTATGACACGCCGGGTTGGCGGCGCGCTGCGGCGTCGCAATCGCGCGGGGCGACGCGACCGCCGGACATTGAGGGGCGCGCCTTCCGCGCCGGCGACAATGATGGGCGGCCGTTGCAGCGGGGCAAGACGCCCGGCGACATGCTCGCCTCGTCAGATCCCGCAGCGGCGGGCGGTCTGCAGCTTGGCCAGCGCATCTTCCACGACAAGTTCGGTTATGGCCGGATCACCGAGATCGAGGGCGCCAAACTGACCGTCGCGTTCGAAAAGGCGGGCGTGAAGAAGGTGGTCGAGAGCTTTGTGAAGCGCGTCTAGCCGCGCCCAGACGCTCTGAACTGCATCCTGTTCGCAACATTAAATCGCGCAAGCGGCCCTTGCTTGCACTACTTGCGTGCGCGGAGGATACCACATCAATTGCACGCTGATCCGCAAGAGACAGGATTTGTACCATGACTCACGATCCCAAAGACCCCCTCCACCACACGACCGCTGACGACCTCGAAGAGCATGTGGATGCTCCGCTGCATGATCAGGTGTTCGGTACGAACCCGGAAGGCTCGGTCAACGATACGCCGAAGGGCGCCATCGGCTCCAACGTGAACCTCGGCTTCTCGCCGGTCCAGCTTGAGCCGCACCAGCCGCTCCGCCACATCGGCGACAGCGACCAGGGCGACTTCCAGCCGGGTGGCGGCAAGCGGCGCTAGTCGCTTTCCGCTGGGCAGGCGGTAATCGAGGAGTGTGCTGTCCGCGCGCTTTGCGTGCAGCCCCAGCGGGGGCGTCCGCTCCTTGAGTTGGTTCGCTGGACCAGATCGCGCCTTTTGGCGCTGCACCCTCCGTCTTGCACGCAGGGGTGTGCGATGCACCTCCCCTGCGGTTCACGCGGTGGAGGCAATTCCCCTTCGTTGCGGTGCATCAAGATGCACCCTACGTCCCGTCGTGGCGCGATTGCTCGTTGGGACCAGCTTTCGCTGTCCGTGATGCTTGGGTTCGTCCCTCCCTCAATGGGAGTCGGGGCGCGTGTAGCTGCGCCGTGGGTAGTGCCTGTGCTGATCTCGCGATCAGCGAATGCGCGTCTGCACGCGCCCCGTGATTGGCCGTTCTTCCCGATATGGCTGTTCCA
>DAINAT010000027.1:0-33314 GCA_036733305.1 Hyphomonadaceae bacterium | reverse complement strand
CTCGTCGATCAGGGGCTGGATATTGCCGGCCTCGTTGAAGAACGGGATCAGCACGCTGATGGAACGGCGCGTTTCTGTGGGCGGCGTCTGGCTGGGCAGGTCAGATCCCAAGGCGGCGGTCCCCAATGGTGGCGCGGCAGGCGCCGGTGCGGAAGGCGAGGAGGTCTAGCATATCCGTGGACCTCCGAAAGTCGGGGCCGGATTCCCAACTGTCGCGGGCAAAAATCGGGGGAGAGCCCCGATTGCAAACTTCCAGCTGTGATTGCCCTTAGGACAGGACTGACCTTGACGCTCACGTCTGCTAGACTGTGTCAGGGCAGGCCACAGAAGCAGGCCCGTTGAGGGTTCAGGAGACGCACGATGGCCGACACGGCAACGGCGCCCGTAGAAACGAACGCGGGAGCAGAGGCTTTCCGCAAGAACGGGCTGACGCGGGATGCGAGGCGTCCGACAGCGTCCGAAATCGACTTGTCGAACTTTGACATCACTGACCCGGAATATTGGCGTCGTGGCGAGTTCTGGGACTATTTCGCGCGCATGCGGAAGGAAGACCCGGTCAACTGGTGCCCGGACAGCCCGTATGGCCCGTACTGGAGCGTTACGAGCTACAAGGACATTATGACGGTCGACACCTCGCACGGTGTCTTTTCCTCGGAAGGCGGCATTACGATCGTCGACCAGGACGCGGACTTCCAGTTGCCGATGTTCATCGCGATGGACCCGCCCAAGCATGACCTGCAGCGCAAGACCGTGCAGTCCATCGTGGGGCCGGAGAATCTCAAGAGCTTCGAGACGCTGATCCGCTCGCGCACGTCCGAGATTTTCGACTCGCTGGATGTGAGCCAGCCCTTCGACTGGGTCGACAAGGTGTCGATCGAGCTCACCACGATGATGCTGGCGACGCTGTTCGATTTCCCGTTCGAGGATCGCCGCAAGCTGACGCGCTGGTCGGACGTGGCGACGGGCCGCAACAATCCGGACATCGTGACGACCGAGGAACAGTGGCGCGGAGAGCTGCTGGAATGCCTCGGCTATTTCACGCGGCTGTGGAACGAGCGCGTCAATGTCGAGCCGAAAGGCGATCTCATCTCCATGCTGGCGCATGGCGAGCACACGCGGAACATGAACCCGCAGGAATATCTCGGCAACCTGATCCTGCTCATCGTCGGCGGCAATGACACGACCCGCAATTCGATGACGGGCGGCGTCTATGCGATGATGAAGAAGTTCCCGGAACAGTGGGAAACGCTGAAGGCCAGACCCGAGCTGTTGCAGTCGGCCGTGTCGGAGATCATCCGCTGGCAGACGCCGCTGGCGCACATGCGCCGCACCGCGCTGCAGGACTATGAGCTTGGCGGCAAGACGATCCGCAAGGGCGACAAGGTGCTGATGTGGTATGTCTCGGGCAACCGCGACGAAACGCAGTTCCACAAGCCTGAAGTCCTCAATATCGAGCGCCCGATGGTGCGCCGTCACCTGTCGTTCGGCTTCGGCATTCACCGCTGCGTGGGCAACCGTCTGGCGGAGCTGCAGTTGCAGGTTCTGTGGGAGGAAATCCTCAAGCGCTTCGAGACGATCGAAGTGCTGGAAGAGCCCGAGCTGCTGCCGAATTCCTTCGTCAAAGGCTACGGGAAGATGATGGTGCGGGTTGTGCCGAAGAAGGCCTAGGACGCGGCGGTCACAGCAGGTCGGCCGCTGCCGCGGCCATCTTTCTGTTCTCGTGGCCTACGCCGGGCACGATCTCGATCCGCCATTCAAACGGCAGTCCTTGCGCTGCAGCCGCAGCATGCGCCGCCGCGAAAAAAGCTTGGCCGCGCGCCAGCCGGTGAGGGCCTTGCTGCATGGCCGGCTGGCTCTGGTCCAGGACGCCCTGCTTGGTGTCTGCATCCTTCTCGCCGAGGAGGATGATGAGCTTACGACGAAAAGCTGCGCCCATGTCGATGGCCGAAGTATCTACGCCCTTCAGGCCATAGGGAAAGTTGATATCGGCATCGGGAAATGTGTAGGAGCCGGAATTGGCGGCGATGCCTGTGCGCAGACGTGATTCCGGTGCGAGCATCACCATTCTCTGCACGAACTGTCCGCCCGCCGAATGGCCAAACATGTCGTAGCCGGCAATCGACCATCTGTTCGCGTCATTGAGATGATCGACGATCCTTTCAATCGTGGCATAGGCCCATTCTGATCGTGGATTTGCCAGCCCAAGGGCGGTGAAGAGATTGCCGTCCTGATAGTCGTTGGTCACATATCGGTAGAACGGGTTGTCAAACTCAGGCGCAATCAGAAGCGTGGTCTTGCGGTTTGCGGCCTCGATCCATGTGTCGAGATATTCTTCCGCGTTTCGTGACATGCCATGCATGACGAACAGCACGTTTCCATCCTCGCTCCACCCTGGCGGCTTGTAGGTCCAGACCCGAATTGTGCGATGTTGTCCGCCGTCGTGCGCGCGAATTACAAAACTGGCCTTGCCATCAGGTGTTGCTGTCGGGACGGTCAGCTCCGGCCCCTTCGGAAGGACATAGGCATAGACATAAGCTGCCGTGGGCAGGACAACGACCAGCGTCGCCAGCGCTATCAGCCCAGCCCTCAGAATCTTCATGCCCCGCATCCCTCACAGCACGCCCATCCTTGGCGCTAGCGGGAGGCGACTGAACGGCATGTGAATGATCAGTTGGCGTTTGATCCGCAGGTCGCCACCAGCGCGCGCTTCATCGGGTGAGCCTCAGCCAGCCCACACTTTCGGGCGCTTGCCGATCCATGGTTGCGCCGCTTCGATCTCATAGGCGAGTTCGAGAAGCGTCTTCTCTGCGCCATTGGCGGCGGAGAACTGGATGCCGACGGGCAGGCCGCCCGTGGTCCAGCCGAGCGGCAGGCTGATCGCCGGCGCGCCGGAGATGTTGTGGATCAGCGTGTAGCCGACTTCGTGCAGCAGCCGCTCGCGCAGCGTGTCGAACGGCACGTCGCCACGGAAGAAGCCGAGCGGCGAGGGCGGCGAGGTGAAGACCGGCGAGATCACCACGTCGAAGCCCTTGATCCATTCGTCGTATGCGGCCGTCGCCGCCAGCAGGCGCGTCTGCAACGCTTCAATGTCGGCAGGTTTCAGCGACGCCGCATTGGCCGCCATGCGCAGCGTGAACGGTTCCACCATCGTCTCGTCGGCTTTCTTGCCGAGCATCTTCTCGACGCCTGCCACATCCTGCGCGGCGCCCAGCGACCAGTAGGCGAGGAAGTCATCGCCGAAGGTCGGCGCGGTGGGCCATTTGGTCGTGCCTGTGATGGTGTGGCCCTGAGCCTCCAGCAGTTTCGCAGTGGCCTGCAGGATGCCGCCGACTTCCGCTTCCGGCTCGACGCCGGAGAAGCCGGTGGTCAGCACGCCGACTTTCAGGCGCGTCTTGCTCGGCCCCGTGACCAGGCCCACAGCCGGGTAGACGGCTCCCGCGCCGCTGACTTCGCAGGCAGCAAAGAAGCCCGCCGTGTCGCGCACGGTGCGCGAGACGACGCCTTGCACCGCCAGATCCAGCGGGCGTGCGCCCGGCTCTTCATCGATCATCCGTCCGCGTGAGGGCTTGAGGCCAACGAGGCCGTTGTTCGCAGCCGGGAAGCGGATCGAGCCGCCGCCATCGTTCGCGTGGGCCATCGGCACTACGCCCGCAGCCGTGGCCGCAGCCGCGCCGCCCGATGAGCCGGCGGTCGAGCGCGTTGTATCCCACGGGTTCTTCGACGGCGGGAAGGCGAGCGGCTCGGTCGTCGGCAGATAACCGTTCTCGGGCGCTGCAGACTTGCCGATGCTGATCAGGCCTGCTGCAAACATCGCGGCGACGAATACATCGTCCTTCTCGGCGGGTGGGGCATTGGCAGTCGAGGCCGAGCCATAGCGCGTGACCACGCCCGCGACATTGTCGAGATCCTTCACAAGGAACGGCACGCCAGCGAACGGACCCGTTTGCGGTGTCTTTGCTTTCTCGCGCGCCATCGCGAAGGTGTCGGTGACCATGAAGTTGATCTGCGGCTGCACAGCCTCGGCGCGCTTGATCGCTTCCTCGACGGCTTCGCTCGCGCTGATGTCCTTGCTGCGGATCATAGATGCGAGCTGCGTCGCATCCGGCAGATCATGGCTCGCTTCAGCAACCGCTGCGGGCTTAACCGCCGCCGGGGCGCAGGCCGCGAGGCCCGTACCGTAAACTGTCGCCAGAAGGCCCCGCCGTGTCAGCCGCATCCGTCTCTCCCTGATTTCTATTTTGCGAAGGAATCGCAGTTGATGGCGTCAACCGCAAGCGGCGCCGCTAGGTCAGAGGCAATAAATACAAGTGCTGATGGACGACGTGCTGCAGCGCGTCATGCGGGCCTGAGCAGATCGCACCAATCAGATAGCGCCGATCAAATCCCAGCCATTCCCGTAGAGATCGTCGAACACCGCGACTTTTCCGTAGGCTTCAGTGCGCGGCGCTTCGCGGAAGCGCACGCCTTCGCTGACCATGTGCGCATGATCGCGATCGAAGTTCGTTGTTTCGAGGAACAGGAAGACGCGACCTCCGGCCTGATTGCCAATGGCTGCTTCCTGTTGCGGGTTTGCCGCCTTCGCCAGCAGCAACGCGGCGCCGCGTGTGCCTGGCGGCTCGACCACGACCCAGCGCTTGCCCATGCCCATGTCGACATCTTCCGCCAACTCGAAGTTGAGGCAGCGCGTGAACCATTCAATCGCTTCGTCATAGTCGCGAACAACCAGCGCAAGCTTGGCGATCTGCATTATGCCACCACTTCTCAGGACAGGCCGTGAATGGCGCCGTCGACATCGACCGACATATGCTCGGCGGCAGGCACGCGGGGCAGGCCGGGCATGGTCATCAGGTCGCCGCAGATCGCGACGACAAAGCCGGCGCCGGCCGCAAGCCGCACCTCGCGCACGTCGAGCACATGGCCTTCCGGCGCGCCCAGCTTCGCGGGGTCGGTGGAGAACGAATACTGCGTCTTGGCGATGCACACGGGCAGGCGGCCAAAGCCCGCTTCTTCCCAGCGCTGCAGCTGCGCGATGATCTTCTGCGAAGCCTCGACACGATCCGCGCGATAGATGCGCTTGGCCGTCGCCTCGATCTTGGCGAGCAGGGGGAGCGCGTCGTCGTAAAGCACGTGGAAGTTCGATTGCTTCTTCTCAAGCGTTGCAATCACGGCCCGGGCAAGGTCTTCGGCGCCACGTCCGCCCTCCGCCCAGTGGCGGCACACAAACGCCTCGGCGCCCATCGCTTTCACGATGCCCTTCACGGTTTCGACTTCCGCTGGCGTGTCGCTGGTGAAGTGGTTCAAGGCGACCAGCACGGGAATGTCGTAGCCGCGCAGGTTCTCGATATGGCGCTGGATGTTCACCGCGCCGCGCGTCAGCGCATCAACATTCTCGGCGTTGAGATCGGCCTTCGCCACGCCGCCATTCATCTTGAGCGAGCGGATGGTGGCGACCAGAACCGCAGCCTTGGGCTTCAGCCCTGACAGTCTGCATTTGATGTCGAAGAATTTCTGCGCGCCGAGATCCGCGCCAAAGCCCGCCTCTGTGACGACGATCTCGCCGAGCTTCAGCGCTGCGCGCGTCGCGATCACCGAATTGCAGCCATGCGCAATGTTGGCGAACGGCCCGAGGTGAACGATGGCGGGCGTGTTCTCGATCGTCTGCACAAGGTTCGGTTGAATCGCATCCTTCAGCAGAACCGCCATCGCGCCATCAGCCTTGATGTCGCCCGCCGTCACCGGCTTCCGGTCGCGCGTTTCCGCCACGATGATCTTTGCCAGCCGCGTCTTCAGATCGGCGAGATCTTCGGCAAGGCAGAGGATCGCCATCACTTCGGACGCGACCGTGATATCGAAGCCGCCCTCAGTCGGCGTGCCATTCGCGACGCCGCCGAGTCCTGTCACGATTCCGCGCAGGCTGCGATCATTCACGTCCAGCGCACGGCGCCAGCGGATGCGGCGCTGGTCGATGCCCAGCGCGTTGCCCCAATGGATGTGATTGTCGACCATCGCCGCCAGCAGATTGTGCGCGGCGGTGATGGCGTGGAAGTCGCCGGTGAAGTGCAGGTTGATGTCGTCCATCGGAACGACCTGCGAATAGCCGCCGCCCGTCGCGCCGCCCTTCTGGCCAAAGCACGGGCCCAGCGACGGCTCGCGCAGCGCGATCACCGTCTTCTTGCCCAACCGGGTCAGCGCGTCGCCGAGCCCCACAGTCGTCGTAGTCTTTCCCTCGCCCGCAGGCGTCGGGTTCATCGCCGTCACCAGCACCAGATCGCCATCGGGACGGTCTTTCAGCGACTTCAGATAGCTGCCTGAAATCTTCGCTTTCGTATGGCCGTAGGGAATCAGCGCCTCGCCCGGAATGCCCAGCTTCTCGCCGATCGCCGCAATCGGCATCAGCGTCGCTGCCCGCGCAATATCGCCGTCACTGTTCATGAAGACCCCTGTGCTCGGCAGTGATCTAAGCGAGCAAGGGCGGGAATGTCACCCTTGCGCAGTTGGCAGTGCACAAGCCTTTCCAATTCGCCCCGTTTGCGCCGCAAAGCCGCGACCTACTGCATGCATGCCAGAGACATGTCGCCCCAGCGGGCGCCAAAAGGACCGTTTGCCGGAAGTCCCTTCAGATCGTAATCTTGCGTCATATCGACGGGGAGACGATGCATGTTCAAGAAGACTTTCATGGTGCTGGCGATGCTGACAGCTGCTGCGTGCGCCAATCCGCCAGCGGCAGAGCAGCCAGCAACTCTGGCGGCTGCGCCGACTGCTGCTCCCGTGAAGAAGCCATTGGAAATTACCGAGGCAAGCTTCGGCTGCATTCGCGACATGAAGGCCGTGCGCGGCTATTTCGTCGCTAACCTGATCGGCGACATCGACGCAACGCTCGCCGCCGCGAACAGCGCCGATGGCGGCCAGTATCCGCCCGGCTCGGTCGTGCAGCTGGTGCCCGGCGAGGCGATGGTCAAGCACTATCCCGGCTACAACGCTGCGACGAATGACTGGGAGTTCTTCGAACTGATCCCGTCGGCTGCCGGCACCAAGATCAATGTTCGCGGTTCGACTGAGGTGGCGAACCAGTTCGGCGGCAACTGTCTCTCCTGCCATGCGCAGGCCGAGAAGAAGTGGGACATGATCTGCGAACAGACGCACGGCTGCGCGCCCATCCCTGTAACGCCGGTGCTGGCAAAGGCCATCCAGAACACAGATCCACGCTGCCCGAAGATTGACCTGCCGCCGGACCAGCAGGCTGCGATGCAGCAGCTGATGGCGTTCCGAGCTGCCGCGGCGAAGCAGGCGAATTAGCTGATGCTGACATAAGCGGAACTTGATCGGGAGCCAGTCATGAAGCTTAGCCATTTCGTTCTCGCAGCAAGCGTGCTCGCCCTGTCCGCCGCCTGCGCGACGACTGCTGGCGATGGCCCCGGCGTTGCGGTCGCCGCCAGCGATGCAACGCTGCAGGAAACCGCGAGCCTCATGGCCTCGATCACCCAGCATGGCGATGGCGTCGATATCGCGGAATCTTCCGCCCAGCTCGACGCCCAGATCGCCGCCGCTCCGAACGATCCCTATGTGCTGAAGCTCGCGGCCCTCTCGCGCGTGTCGCTGTCGGATAGCTCGCAGGACAGGGCGGAGCGCGTGAAGTTGCGCCATGATGCGCTGGCCCAGTTCGACAAGGCAATCAGCCTCACCAAGCCGGATGCACCGTCACGCATCGTGCGGTTGAACGGGCAGGAGACGGAGATCGATCTGAAGGATCTGCCCGATCTGCGCGCGCAGCTGTTCCATACCGTGCAGACGGATCGATAGGCCCGAAATCGTAGGGTGCATTGAAGCGCAGCGTAAATGCACCGCCGGCGCTCGATGGCGGCAGGGTGCATCTGAAGATGCACCCTACGGGCGGCTGCGCTAGATCTCGCCCGCTTTCGCCATGCGCTGCAGCTCGCGGCCGATGACCATCTGCTGGATCTGCGTCGTGCCCTCGTACAGGCGCAGGATGCGCACGTCGCGATAGAAGCGCTCAACCGCATAGTCCGCGATATAGCCCGAACCGCCGAACACCTGCACGGCGCGATCCGCCACGCGGCCCACCATCTCGGTGCACCACATCTTGGTCGCAGCAGCCAGAAGCGTGACCTTCTCCTTCGCGTCGTACTTCTTCACGCCATCCAGAACCATCGCACGGCCAGCCGCGGCCTCTGCGTATGAATCAGCGATCATGCCCATCACCAGCTGATGCTCGATGATCGGCTTGCCGAACTGTTTCCGCTCGGATGCATAACGCGTCATCTCCTCAACCAGGCGCTCGGCAATGCCGACGCTCAGCGACGAGATATGCAGGCGGCCGCGATCGAGAACCGACATCGCCACCTTCATGCCTTCGCCTTCCTCGCCCAGCCGGTTGGTGATCGGCACACGCGCATTGTCGAACGTCACGTCGCACACATTGGCGCCCTGCTGGCCCATCTTCTTCTCGGGCTTGCCGATGGTGACGCCTGGCGTCGAACGCTCGACGATGAAGGCGGAAAGCCCCTTCGGCCCCGGCGTGTTCGCATCGGTGCGCGCCATCACGGTGAAGATGTGCGCCTTGTCCGCATTGGTGATGAAGCGTTTGGAGCCATTGAGAATGTAGTGATTGCCATCCTTCACGGCTTTCGTTTTCACCGAGCCCGCGTCAGAGCCCGAATCCGGCTCGGTCAGTGCAAAGCTGGCAATCGCTTCGCCAGTCGCTAGCTTGGGCAGCCACTCATTTTTCTGATCGTCATTGCCGAACATCACGATGCCCTGGCTGCCGATGCCGACATTGGTGCCGAAGGTCGAACGGAAGGCAGGGGAGGTGCGGCCCATCTCGAGGATCACCAGCGCCTCTTCTTCCATGGTGAGGCCGAGGCCGCCGAATTCTTCGGAGATCGACAGGCCGAACAGGCCGAGGTCTTTCATCTCCTGCACGATCTTGTCGGGTATCGCGTTGGTCTCGGAAACGAGCTGCTCGTTCGGACGGCAAACCTCGTTGACAAAACGGCGTACAGTCTCGATGAGCTGCTGCCGCGTTTCCAGATCGAGCGCCATGTCGTGTCTCCCGTTTGCGAGGTTTTCTCTCGCACGCGCAGCACGATTTTATCAACAGCGCCGTCAACAGTTTCCACAGGCACGGACCATTCTCTCCATACGGGATTTGTGAGAGCCTGTTTGTGTTCAGAGAGGAGACCGTCGCGGGTCAAGCAGCTGAATGTCCCCACTGGTAAGCCCGATTGGACGGGCGCTGAACAAGGGGAGCAACGAGCACCGGAAGCGGCATCGCGCTCTGCAAGAGACGAAGTCGCGCTCAAGCGGGTCCAAAACCGCTGGAGTCCTCGAGAGGGGATAGAAACGGACACGAGCGTGGTCTCAGCCGCGCGGAAACATGGAAGCGGGATGTGATGTCCCGGAGTCATGTGGACGCCGAACCAAGACGCTCAAGGCTCAGCTTCGCCGGATGGCGTCGAACGAGCGGTCCCTGATCAGGACCAGGCTGTGATGGCCGCAGCTCGAAGGACGAACTGGCGGACAACCATGGTGTCGCCCCGGCCCTGCGCAAGCAGCGGCCGGGGTCGCCGTTTTTGGGCTCTGCTTTTTTGGGGCGCTGCTGCTTGTCCTCCACCGCCAAAGGCGGGGGAGGTGGATCGCGGCAAAGCCGCGAGACGGAGGGGGCTGCGTGCGAGGCACGCGGATCGCGCAACACCCAAAAAACAAAACGCCCCGCATCAAAAAGATGCGAGGCGTTTGTCTGGCCTGTGCGCCCGGGCTCTTTGAGCGGCCCTTACTTGATCTTGCCAGTCCTTACTTGATCTTGATCGTCGCGGTTCCCTGCGCGCCCGTCACTTCGAACGAGTCGCCGGATTTCTTGCCGGCGGGATACGCCACGCATTCTTCCGCGGGCGAGAAGTTCGACGAGGTGCAAAGCTTGTCGCCGTCAATGCGCCACTTGCCGGTCACCTGATCGTCCATCGCCGTGAATGTGCCGTCCGGCTTGTAGGTGACATCGATCTCCATGCCGCCGGCTGTCATCACGATGCCCTTGGTGGTCAGCACCTGCAGCGTCGATTGCGTTTGCGCGAGCGCCGGCGCGGCGAGTGTGATGGCGGCGGTTGCAATCAGAATTGCTTGTCTCATGGGGCCAATCTTCATGGGGGCATCCTTCATGGGGGAGGTCTCCGTCCTCTCGTTATTCGCCGCGAAGTCCACTGATCGCAGCGGCGGAAACCTACCAGTATCTTTGTGTGGATCAACTGCGCGCAAGCAGTCGAACTGTCATTCAGATCGCGCCTCACGCCGTGCTCACGCCGGTTCCGCGCGCCGCGCCCGCATCAACCCGCCGCTTCAGGCGGCAGCGTTCGTATCCACGCCCAGCCGAGACGCTGGCCAGATCTCTGCAGCGGGCAGGGCGGGCCGCGTCGGCCAGATGCGCGGCGAGCAGAGATGGTTGGCCCCATCCTGCGCCAGCCGTCGCGCGTGTTCGAGGTGCAGGTCGCCTTCTATGCCGACGGAAATGTTGTAAGGACGCGCCAGTTCGATCGCCGCGCGGATACGCGAGAAAGCCTCGCTCCTGTTCCCGTACGGGCTTAGTGCGCCCGGCGGCAGCGTGAAGCCAAGCGCGGCAGGCTGCAGTTTCAGCACGGCCGCAATATCCGGCTCGCTCCAGTGCAGGCCGATCGCGACATGCGGAATGCGTGGCTTCAGATTGCGCAGGATGTCCTGCAGGTAGATGCGCGGATAGCCCGGCTCGACACAGCTCACGCGGATCACACGATAGCGCGCCAGCTCGGGATCGAATGTCGAAATCACCGACATGATCCGCGCCAGGCTCTGCTGGCTGTTCAGGCTCGACACATGCACCGCCACGCCGACCAGCGCCTTCCGCCCCGTGGCAAACAGCTTCTTCATCGCCTCCTCGGAGGCTTTGAGCTTCATCTCGTCCATGTCGGTGTGGCGATGGCTGACGAGGTTCCAGTCCATCGGCACGCCAGCCGCATCCAGCGGCGAAACGAAGAAGGTGGATAGCGCCCCACGCTGCGCATCCCACACAGGCGTGAAGCCCATCGGGATTTCAGCAGTCACCGGCGGCGGCGTCAGGTCGACGGCCTCGGCGATCATCTCGCCGAACGCGGTTGCGAAGTCGTCCACGCTCATCGACTGGTGTTTCGCTTCCAGCTGCACATCGCTCATGTCCGGCGCGCCGAGGAAGAACGCGTTCAGCTCCCCGGAAATCCGTTGAGCTGCGGCATCCGCCAGAAAGCCCGAGTACGCGCCGAAGATCAGCAGGAAGCCTTCCGCGCTCGAGATGAGGACATCTTCAGGCGTGATGCGCTTGGTGATGAATTGCTTGGCGATGGTGAAGACGCGGTCGCGCTTCTCGCTCCAGCGTTCGGCATAGCCGGTACGGATCGCGTCCAGTCCGATGAACTGGAATTGCGCGACGTCCAGCGTGTTCCGGCCGTTGGCCATACGGCGGATGCGTTCGGCGAGGTTCGGCCCGCCCTGGCTTTCGAACTCGGCGTCCATGCACGTCATGCGGCAGTCTCCTGCCGACCCCTTCTCCGTCCCGCAGCGTGGCAAAAGCGGGTGGGCGAACGATTAAACCGGTCGGGCGAATTCCGGCGATCAACCTATGACTAGCCCGCGCCCTGAAGGGGCTGTGGCGTCACACCCTGCCAAATAGCGGATTTTCAAGGGATTTTGCGTGCAGATCCCCCGTAAACAGCGGTTGAAGCTGTTACGCATCCCGCGTAGTTTCCGCGCGCTTTCCGGAGACTTGAATGTCCTATCGCCTGTTCGGCGCCGAGACCTCGGCCTATTCGACCAAGATGCGCTCCTACCTGAAGTACAAGGCGTTCGCCTTCGACTGGGTGCCGCGCACGTCCGAAACCGAGGATGAACTGAAGCGCCTCTCGCGCTTCGGCACGCTGCCTGTGCTCGTCACGGCGTCGGGCTTCGCCGTTCACGACACGACGCCGATGATGGAAGCGCTCGAGGCAGACAGCCCCGAACCTTCCGCCACGCCCGCCGATCCGGCCACCGCCTTCCTCGCCTGCGTGCTGGAAGAATACGCCGACGTCTGGCTCGCCAAGGCCGCCTTCCACTATCGCTGGACCCGCAAGAAGGACCAGCGCCTCGCCGCCCAGCGCTCGATCGAGGAATACTATCCGACCGGCATTCCCGGCGACAAGAAAGCCACCGAAGAGCTCGCCATCGAAACGATGACCGGCCAGCTCAAGACCATGCAGCTCGAAGGCGAGCTCGGCGGCGCTGTCGAGAAATCGTTCAAGAAGTTCATCAAGCTCCTCGACGACCACCTGAAGAAACACCTCTTCATCTTCGGCGACCGTCCCTCGATCGCCGACTTCGCGATCGCCGGTCAGCTGATCCAGATGATGACGGACCCGACGCCCGCCAAGATCATCGAGAAGGATGGTGAGTTCGTCGCCAAATGGTGCGAGTTCATGTCCGCGCCGACCGCGTCCGGCCCCTTCGCCGCGCTGGAAGACCTGAAGGAAACGCTGGCCCCGATCTTCGCTGACGATCTTGCAGCCTTCTTCCTGCCCTGGGCCGCAGAGAACCTCGAAACCTCGCTCGCGGGAACCGAGACCTTCTCCGTCACCTTCGGCAAGGAAGCCGTGAGCCTTGTCCCGCTGCGCTCCGCCGCCCGCTCCTTCCGCGAGCTGCGCCGCAAGTTCGTGACCGGCCAGTCGATCGAAGCCCTCAAGGCCTTCACCGACGAAACCGGCGCCACCGCCTTCCTCCTGCGCCCGCAGCGCCAGGACACCCGCCCGCAACCCGCCGCCCCGGTCGATGCTGAAGAAGCCGGCGCCGATGGCGAAACCGCTGACACGGCAGAAGCCGATGCCGCCCAATCAGGCACTGTCGAGCCGCGTGATGACGAAGCCGGCGAGGGCGACCGCAAGCGCAAACGCCGCCGCCGCCGCCGTGGCGGCCGCAACCGCGGCGAAGACGGCGCCAGCGAAGCTTCCAATGGTGACGGCGCCGCGGATGATGCCGACGACGCATCCGACAACAGCGCCGCGTCGGAAGACGACGTCCAGGCCGGCATCGCCGCAACCGCCCAGGCCGACGCTCCCGAAGCCGAAGCCCAGCCGGAAGCCGCTTCCGACGATCAAGACCAGGAAGCCCCCACTCGCGACTGACGCACGGAGCCGCGCGCCATGCACGAGATCGAGGTTCTGCTAGCTTCGCCGGCAACGCTTGCGCTGCTGATCGCGAACATCGGGCTGTCCATCGCAGCCTTCAACAACCCGCGTCTCGTCGACAAGCTCCTGTTCGACGTGAACCGCATCCGCCGTTCAAAGGAATACTACCGCGGCATCACCTCGGGCTTCATCCACGGCGACCCGTTCCACCTCTTCATGAACATGCTGGCCCTCTACTTCATGGGCCCGTTCGTCGAATACATCGCCGGCACGGTCGGCTTTGCGCTCATCTACTTCGCGTCGCTGATCGGCGGTTCGCTGTGGACCTACATGGAGCACTTCCGCGACAGCAATTATCGCGCGCTTGGCGCATCCGGCGCCGTCTCGGGCGTCACCGGCGCCGCCGCCGTCTTTGCGCCCTTCGCGCAGATCTATCTGTTCTTCGCGCTGCCCATGCCGCTCGGCCTCTTCGCGATTTGCTACATCGGGTATTCGGCGTGGGCCTCACGCGCCAATGTTCGCGATGGCATCGGCCACGCAGCTCACCTCGGCGGCGCGCTCACGGGGGTCGCGATCGTCTGCATCTTCTTCCCGCAATATCCGAAGGCCGCGCTCGATCAGTTCTTGGCCACGCTTCCGGCTTCGCTCTAGGACAGCGCGCCTCAGGCGCTTCTGTAACGCGCACGACGCAACACACACGATGGGGCACAAAAGAAAAGCGGCGCATCTCCGGGGGAAGAAGATGCGCCGCTCTCGTTTGCGGGAACCACGCCAGCCCCACCGGGGGGAGAGAAGGGCGGCCGGCTCACCAGCAGGTCATTGACCAGACATTCAGATCGGAATGCGCTGGTCCGTTTTCAAGGCCTCGTTAGGCTGCAGAAGCAGGGCGAATTTTTGTCGCGGTGCTCTCGATCACCTGGCTCGACGTTGCGTCACCAATCGCGATCTTGCGAGGTTTCATGGCCTCGGGCAGTTCGCGCTTCAGTTCGATACGCAGCAAGCCGTTCTTCAGCGCCGCGCCGGTTACAACAACGTGATCGGCAAGCTGGAAGCGGCGGATGAAGCCACGCTCCGCTATGCCGCGGTGCAGGAATTTCCGGCTCGCATCACCGCCATCTTTCTTGCCGACGATGATCAGCTGGCCTTCCTTCACTTCAAGGTCGAGGTCAGCTTCGGCAAAGCCCGCAACCGCCAGCTCGATCGAGTAGGCGTTCTCGTCTTCGATGGATTGTTCGATGTTGTAGGGCGGATAGCCCTGCGCGCCATCAAGCCGTGCAGCAGTGTCGATCATGCTGGCCAACCGGTCAAAACCAACGACGGTGCGATAAAGGGGGGAAAAGTCGAACGTGCTCATGGTCTGTCCTTGCTTCAAGCAACAGTGCGGATCAGTTCAGCGATCCGCCGGTTTCATTCCGAAGACCGTTCGCGGCGCTGCCTCATGGCCAACGCCTCGGCCTCCAAGGCCTGCATGTGCAGCGCCTCGCCCTTCGAGTTGGGAATGCAGTCCCGGGTGGTCAAGTGATCCCGATTGGATAAAGTCACGTCCACAAACAGGGCCGGAATACGCTCTGGAATCAGGCTTCTGTACACGGAACTGACACATGAAAACTGGCCAGATGCTCCTCGCTGTTGCTGCTTTCGCCCTGCTGGCGAGCTGCGGCGACACCACTGCGGCGACATCTGCGGCCACGCCCGGCGGGACGCCCACCGCCGAAAGCCCGCCGCCCGGCGGCCTCGAAGGCGCGGTTGCCGGCGCCTGGCGCACGGAAGCGGAAAAAGCGCGCGATGTGTGGCGCCATCCGATCGAAACGCTCACCTTCTTCGGCGTGAAACCGGGCGACACCGTTGTCGAAATCGCCCCCGGTGGCGGCTGGTACACCGCCATCCTCGGCCCGTGGCTCAAATCCGGCGGTGGCAAGCTCTACGCGGCGCACGTCGATCCCGCCATGTCGGCCAACGCCAAGGCGCAGGTCGATGCCTACGCCGCCGCCTTTGTCGCCCACCCGGAAACCTATGGCGACATCACGCTCACGGTCGGCTCACGCACCAGCCCCGGTCTCGCGCCCGATGGCACAGCCGACGTCGTGCTGACATTCCGCAATGTCCACAACTGGATGGCCGGCGGTTACGCCGACAAGATCTTCGCCGACGCCTATCGCGCGCTGAAACCCGGCGGCGTCCTCGGCGTGGAAGAACACCGTCTCCCGTCCGCCCGCGATCAGGATCTCACCGCCTCCACCGGCTACGTCCTTGAATCTTACGTCGTGCAGCTCGCGCAAAACGCCGGCTTCAAATTCGAGGAAGCGTCAGAGATCAACGCCAACCCGAAAGACAACGCCAACCATCCGCTCGGCGTCTGGGAACTCCCGCCCAACCTGCGCGCGCCACAACCCGGCACGCCCGAAGCCGAAGGCTATGACAAGGCGCAATACGAAGCGATCGGCGAAAGCGACCGCATGACCCTCCGCTTCCGCAAGCCCGCCGCCGACGAAGCAACACCCGCGCCTGCAGAAGCTGCGCCGGCAGAAGCCGCCCCCGCTCCGGCAGACCGCCCCAAGACCTGATTGCCAAAGCCATGACCGCTGCCAGGGAACGCACGCTGAAACTTGCAGACGGCACAACCGTCTCCGCGCTCTGGCAGAAGTCGAAAGATGCAAAGGCCGTTCTCGTGCTGGCTCACGGGGCAGGGGCCGGCATGACGCACAAACACATGGCCGCCACAGCCGATGGCCTCGCAGAGCGCGGCATCGCCACGCTGCGCTACAACTTCCCCTACATGGAACGTGGCTCCAAACGCCCCGACAATCCGCCCATCGCGCAAGCCGCCACAAGAGCCGCCATCGCCGACGCCGCCAAACTCGCCGGCGATCTCCCGCTATTCGCCGGCGGCCGCTCCTTCGGCGCCAGAATGACCAGCCAGGCGCAAGCTCTAGACCCGCTCCCAAAAGTGCAAGGCCTCGTCTTCTTCGCCTTCCCGCTCCACCCGCCCGGCAAACCCGGCACAGACCGCGCCGATCACTTGCAGTCGGTGAAGGTCCCCATGCTCTTCCTGCAAGGCACAAACGACGAGTTCGCCAATCTCGACCTGCTTCAGCCAACCGTGAAGGCGCTGGGCAAACGCGCCAAACTCGTCCTCGCCCAACACGCCGACCACGCCTTCCACGCCCCCGCCAAGTCCGGCCGCAAAGACCCCGAAGTCCTCGCCGAGATATTGAACGCCGCCCACGACTGGATGCTCAAGCAGGCGTAGCGACGGAGCGTAGGGTGCATTGAAAATGCACCAGACCACCGCATCCACCGTCATTCCCGCGAAAGCGGGAACCCGGGAGCCACACCCCCAAACGCCAGTTCCTCGTCCCGCTCATCCCGACGCAAGTCGGGACCCAGGGGCGGCTTGTCCCTGTGCCCGTAACCTGGATCCCGGCTTACGCCGGGACGAGCGGTGGATGGGGCAAATTGGGGACGGAGCTGTATCGAAACTGCAGGATAACCAAAAATCATCCCGAGCAATCTCAGCGCGTTAGCGCGAAAGATTGGGGGATAGAGCTACGCAGAATCTACGGCGCCCCGTGCCGGGGTATTCTACCCCGCATGACACGACACAAACACGCGCACATTGGGCTAGGGACCCCGTCGCCTCTCGATCGTTGGATCGATGCGATGCTGCGCGTGCTTGCGATGCTCGTGCCGAACGTCGTTTCAACGCTCCAGATGTTCTGCCGCCGTCAAACTGTGAATGCCACACAGCCCACGCCTACAGATCTGCCCAAAGCGAAGACCGACACCCAATCCCAGAAAGCAAACAACGCTGCTCGGCAAAGCAGCCCGACCCCCCCCTCCGTCTCGCACGCTGCGCGTGCGATCCACCTCCCCCAATCTTCGATTGGAGGAGGCAACCAGCGCATCGTCGCAACGAAGGGGAACTTGCCTCCACCTGTCCGCAGGACTAAGGGATGTGGATTGCGCGCCCTTGCGCGCAAGACGGAGGGGGCCGCTCTACACGCCCTAACTCCAAACAAAAACGCGGCCGCCTAAGCGACCGCGCTCAAAATCCCAAATCTCCAACTCGCTACCCGCGGGAACGCACCCGCGCGTCTTAGACCGGCAGTTCCACACCACCCGGTCCATACGCGGCAACCACCACAATCATTCCCTCGATTGCGGCATTGAACGCCGGCAGATCTTCCGCCGGCACCCACAGCTCCTCATGTTCGCGCCCGCCGACCACCCGGCGCTCATACCCATCCGCAACATCCGTTTTCACATCGAACCGAACCACGAACCCGCGCCGGTCGTTATTGTGAACGGCGTTCCATTCGCGTGCGATCTGGCGCGCATAGCCTTCGTTGGTAACAGGATAGAAGATCGGCTGATCCGGGAGGCGAGGGGGAAACGCCTTCCAGCCCGCCGCCGCGATCAGCTCCAGTTCCTTGGTGCCGACTGGACGATAGAGTGTGACGCTGGCCACCTACCGCCCCAGTTCGCGCGTCGCCTCTTCCACGCCCTTCACTGTCATCGGGAACATCCGGTCCGGTCCGATGATCTGGCGGATCATGTCGGTCGAGCCGGAATACTCCCAGCCAGACGGATGCGTCGGGTTCAGCCACACAAGATGCGGATAGATTTCGGCCAAGCGCTGCAGCCACAGCGCGCCGGGCTCTTCATTCCAGTGCTCCACCGAACCACCCGGATAGGTGATCTCGTAAGGGCTCATCGAAGCATCGCCCACAACGATGACTTTGTAGTCGGCGGGGAAACGGTGCAGCACATCCCAGGTCGGGATCTTGCTGATCCCGCGCCGACGATTGTCCTTCCACACGCCTTCATAGATGCAGTTGTGGAAGTAGAAGAACTCAAGGTTCTTGAACTCGGTCTTCGCTGCAGAGAACAATTCCTCGCAAGCCTTCACGTGCGGGTCCATCGACCCGCCAATGTCGAGGAACATCAGAACCTTCACCGCATTGCGCCGCTCGGGCCGCATGACGATGTCGATATAACCTTCCTTCGCCGTCTTCTTGATCGTGCCATCAAGATCGAGCTCTTCCTGAGCCCCATCCCGCGCCCACTTCCGCAGGCGGCGCAGCGCGACCTTCAGGTTGCGCGTACCGATCTCGACGCCGTCATCAAGGTTCTTGAACTCGCGCTTGTCCCAGACCTTTACCGCGCGCTGATGCCGGCTCTTGTCCTGGCCGATGCGCACGCCTTCCGGGTTGTAGCCGTGCGCTCCATAGGGGGAGGTGCCGGCCGTGCCGATCATCTTGTTGCCGCCCTGGTGCCGCTTCTTCTGCTCGGCCATCCGCTCCTTGAGCGTCTCCATGAGCTTGTCCCAGCCGCCCATGGCTTCGATCTGTTTCTTCTCTTCCTCGGTCAGGAATTTCTCGGTCAGCTTCTTCAGCCATTCGTCCGGGAACTGGTGGACGTCAACGCCCTCCGAGAAACTGTCGAGCCCCTTGAAGACGTGGCCGAACACCTTGTCGAAGCGATCAAGATGCTTCTCGTCCTTCACCAGCGTCGCGCGCGAGAGGAAGTAGAAATCCTGAACCTCATTGCCGCCGGCCCCGCCGACCACGCCCTTGTCCATCGCCTCAAGCAGCGTGAGATACTCTTTCAGCGTGACCGGCACCTTGGCGGCGCGCAGCTCATTGAAAAAGTGCTGGAACATGGGGCTTCTCCGGCAGACGCACCTAGACTAGCGCGCCTTGCCGGGAAGATCAAAACGTCAGGATTCAGGCGAGGGCAGGGATCAGCCCGCGTCCTGCTCGCCCGGAGGGGTCTGGCCGTCGTCCAGCGTGTGCTGGAGCGGGCGCGGCTTCACCGTCGCATTGGCTTCGAAGGTTGTCAGTTCGAGATCGAAATACGGCGCGCCGTTCTGTTGGATCGAGATCTGCTTCGGCCACTTCACGCCATTGCTGACGACCTCGCCCGAGAACGTCACCGTCTGCGCAACGTCCGCGCCGCCCTTGGCGTCACGCACCGACATGGACGCGCTCACCAGCTTGCCGGTCGCATCGAAGCCGAGTTCAGCCGGAACGCCACCTTCCAGCTGCGCCTTGATCGTGCGCACGCCATCAGCGCCAACCTTGCCTTCGGAAACCGTCGCGCCCGGATCTTTCAGAGGGGCGAGCAGCATCAGCTTGTAGAGCCCGAACTGCTGGTTCTCATGCGCCGCCTGCGCTTCCGGCAGCGGCGTCCAGTTGACCACGTTCACGTCCCACGCCTTGCCCATCTCGGCCTGCAGCGTGCGGGCTTTCTTCTGGCCAGCCGCATCGGTCCACGAGGTCGAACGGGCCCAGTTCGTTTGCGGACGGATGACCGTGATCACGTTGAGATTGGTCGTCTTGCCGCCGGCATTCACCGTGGCCTTGCCGGTCCACTCCAGCTCTTTCACCTGCGCCAGAGCGGCCTGGCCGCCAGCCGCATCGATCGCGGCATCCAGCGTGCTCTTGCCAGCGAACACACCCGCATCAGCCGACGCAGCGGTCGACCCGCCAGACGTTGCACATGCGCCAAGCGCAACCAGAGCAGACGCCATCACGGCGTGCTTGAAAACGTTCATTGGACGACTCCCCGTATTTTTCGCCGGCTGTTGCGCCGATCATCGAGAGGCTCTTTAGCCTATACGTGCGCCACATGCGAAGACGCCACAGCGCCACGCCTGCACAAACCACCGTGAACAAAAGTGTGGTTAGACAACCTTGAGATCAATCAAGGTTTTGGCCGCAGAGATCAGAGCTTCCTCGCCGGACCGGAAGTTAACACCCAGAATGCGGGTTGCCTTGGCATTGCTGGCGTTCCGCGTCCGGCCCAGCTCGGTGACGATCTGCTTGTAGACAGGCTGGAAGACAGCCATCAGCTTCAGCACGAAATCCGGGATTTGCCGTTTCGGAATCTTCGCGTCATACGCCGGGAAAGCCTTGCGCAGAATCTCTGCTGCATCCGCGAACCACATGAAGTCCGCCGCCGCCAGGAAGCGCTCGCCTGCCGCCCCGGGCAGCTCCATCGCCTTGACATGACACTCCGCCACATCGCGCACATCCACGATCGAGAAGCCGATCCGCGGTACGCCCGGCGTCTTGCCGTTCAGCAGCCGGATCGGAATTTCCAGCGAGGTCGATACGTCCTTGGAAAGGGCAGGCCCGAGAATGCCCGTCGGGTTGATCGTCGTCAGCTCTAGGCCCAGCCCCTCGCCATTGTGGCTATGCCCTTTGACATAATCCCATGCGGCCTGCTCAGCGATCGTCTTGGACTTGGTATAGGGGGTGTTGTCGGGCCCATGAATGTCCGACCACATCGTCTCGTCGGAAACCTCGGCCCGCTTGTCGCCATGGCCATAGGCGATCGCCGCCATGGACGACGTCAGCACCACGCGCTTCACCCCCGCCTTCTTCGCAGCGCGCAGAACACGGATCGCGCCATCGCGTGCCGGGCGGATCAGTTCCATCTCGTCCTTTGGAAACGTAGCGGGGAAGGGCGAGGCGACATGCTGCACAAGGGCGCAGTCCTTCGCCGCGGCATCCCAACCGTCAGCGGAAGATAGATCGGCCTCGACGAACTCGATCGCCTTCGCCCGCGCATCGTACGCCACCAGAACCGCGCGCACTTCATCGGCGCGCTTGAGCGAGCGCAGCGTGCCGCGAACCTGATAGCCCTTGGCGAGAAGCTTCAGGATCACATGCTGGGCCACAAAGCCCGATGCGCCAGTTACAAGGACGCGCGCCATGATGACTCCCCAACAAACCTACACGCGGCCTGTATCCGCGCGGTGTTCAGCCGGGTCAAGGAAGCTAACCAATCTTTCCCTTCAGGGAGGCGAGCGTCGCTTTTGCGTCATACTGTTTCGGCCCGCCGGCCAGCGTCTCGCCCTTGCCCATGACGATCACCAGCGTCTGCATGTTCTTCGCATCGATCTTGCTGGCGATCTCGAACCACTCATTGCCTTTGTCGAGCGTAGCTTGCGCCGCTCTCGCCAGCGTCCGCTCGCCGACAACCTTGGCGGTCGTGTCGGTTGGAGCGGTATAGACGATGCGATAACGCCCGCCCGACATCGCTTCTTCCGTGAACGCCGAGGGCGGATTGGCTGGCCCGATCGGTCCGCCCGTGGAAGAACATGCAGCGGCAGCCAGCATCGCAATCGCGAGGAAAATCCGCTTCATCAAAATGTCTCCTGAAAACTGGGTCCGCTTGGTGAGATTGATCCTCGATGCGGGCCGACAAGTTCTTGACGCTATGGTTGTGAGTGATCCTGGGCTATAGTTCGCATGCTAAGCGGGCTGGGGAAATTGCGATGACAGCGTTGACGATGGGCGGATTTCCCGCTCGGCACAGCTATGATCGCAATGTCTTTCTCGTTCTCGTCGGATTGGTTTGGATCGGTATTCTCACCGGCTTCGGCACGAGTAGCTATCGGCACCTGACGGAGTTCGGTCTCGACTATCCGTGGATCGTGCATGTTCATGCCGTGACATTCGTGAGCTGGTTGTTGCTGTTCACGGTGCAGACGGTGTTGATCCGCACCGATCGCGTAAGCCTTCACCGCAGGCTCGGTATCTATGGCATAATCTTGGCGGCGGCGATGATGGTGATTGGCCCGGCGACGGCGCTGACCATCCATGCGATGCGCTTTGCCACTGATGGCGCAACGCCGGAATTTCTGGCCGTCCAGCTGACGGATATGCTTGCCTTCGGAACGTTGACCGGGGCAGGGCTGCTGCTGCGCCGCAATGCCAGCGCGCACAAGCGTCTCGTGCTGCTGGGCCTGTTCTATCTCAGCGACGCTGGTTTCTCGCGCTTCATCAACCCGTTCGTCGCGCAGCCGCTCGGCGAAGGCTTCTGGGGCGACATGGCCGCGCTCTATTTCGGCAGCACGTTCCTGATGATCCTGTTGGGCGTCTATGATCTCGTGACGCGTCGCCGCCTACATATCGCCTATGTGATTGGCATGATCTGGGCGTTCACACTGGAAGTTACGGCGCGCTCGCTGGTCTACAATGAAACCTGGTCAGAAATCGCGCTGAGGCTCATCGGCCAGTAGTTCGAGGGCCAGTAGTTCGAGGGCAAGTATATCGGACGCCGGACCTGTAGCCCGGACGCCCGACAAGACACTTTTTGTTTGGGTAATACCGCTTTGGAAGTCTGGCGGGCATAGGCGCAACGTTACGCTATGCGGCCCTGCGAATTAGCGACAGGACCACCAGAATGATCACTGCGCCGATGGTTGCGTAAAGTATGCTCGTCAGCAAAGGCGTTCCGGTTGAGAACCCAAGCCCGACTTGCGGCAGGAGCCAGGAAGCGACCAGCGCGCCCAGAATGCCGATCACGATATTGCCGATCAGTCCGAAGCCGGCGCCCTTGACGATAACGCCAGCCAGCCAGCCACCGATTGCGCCGATCACAAGCGCGATGAGAATGCCTTCGATTGTCATGGATGTTTCCCCACTGTGGAATATTCTACCCAAGAACGCAGACTTTGAGGGTGTGTTCCGGGGGTGCGGGAATTATTGCCTCGCCGCTTGGGGCAGCGAACGCCGGGAATGACAAAGGCGCCGGAGTTACGCTCCGGCGCCTTCGCATTCAGGACGTTCGTTGGGCACGTTTATTTGGATCAGACCGTTTCGGAAGCCTGACGGGCGTAGGCGCGATAGCCTGCGTCCATCTGCTGCTTGATGGCGGCGCTCAGCTCGTTCGCATTGATGCCGCCGTCCTCATCGCCGTCGAGCGAGGCAAAGATGGTGGAGAGCCCGCCATCGCTATCCTCGTCCTGACCCAGAGCGGCCAGGATCTCGTTCATGCTGAGCTCGTCGTCGTCATCGGTATCGAAAGCGTCGAGAATGGTCGACGCCGTCTCATCTGAGCTCATCCCGCCGCCGCCGCCGCCCGGAGGCGGTCCACCAGGAGGAGGGCCCCCCGGAGGCGGACCTTTCGGCCCTTGCGCTTCCATGTCGGACGAGATCGCCGTCGTCAGCTCATCGGCGCTCAGCGCGCCGCTTGCATCCGTGTCGATCTCGCCAAGTGCGCTGGCGACATTGCTGTCATCCAGTCCGGCGCTGGCAAAGGCCGCAGAGATTTCCTCCCCGCTTACTTCGCCATCACCGTCGGTATCGAGCGCATCGATCAGGTCGGATGCAATGTCGGAAGCCTCTGGCCCCTCCATCTGCATCGACACCATGGCCGACATGGTTCCGCTCGACATCACCGGCGCGGATGCGCCGCCGCTGTTACTTTTTAGGCTTTCGTTGCCGGGCAGTTTTTGCCGCCCGGCGCTTTCTGCCGTACTCGTCGTCGAAGTCTGCTCAGAGGTCTGGAACAACCTCTGGAGCATCCAGGCTGCTGATGAGCCTGATGTCTGTGAGACATTCATGCACTCACTCCGGAAGTGACGGCACCCAATGCGGATGTCGTTTCACGTCCCCCTGCGAAGTGAGCTGCAAATTGAGCAGCCTTCTTTGTCTCAGCGCTGTATCAAAGTGTATCGCGCGAGAGGCGGGTATTTCACGGCGAATGCGGCAGGAATTTCGGCGTCGTCAGCGCCTTGGTTTTCTGTTCGTACGCATAGGCCAGTCCGATCAGTGTCGCCTCCGACCATTTCGGCCCGAAGAAGCAAAGTCCCAGCGGAAGATCGCGCACATTGCCCATCGGCACGGTGATGCTCGGATAGCCCGCCACTGCCGCCATCGAATACGACGCGCCCAGGAAATGGTCGCCCGTCACCAGATCCGTCATCCACGCCGGCCCGCCGCTCGGCGCGACGATCGCCACGACATTGTTCTCCGCCACCAGCTTGTCGATCCCCTCCTTGCCCGCGAGGCGCGCCGCCGTCGCCTTGGCATCGAGGTAGGCCCTGTCGGTGAGAGCAGGGGCCTTGGCCGCTTGCTCGAAGACGCTCTGGTCGAAGAACTCCATCTCGGTCGGATCGGCGAGGTTGAACTTGATCAGGTCATCCAGCGTCCGCGATTTCACGGCCTCAGGCGTCGAAGCGAGGTAATCATTCACGCCCGCCTTGAACTCCGCCAGCAGGACGGTGAACTCGGCCGCGTTCATCTCCGCCTTGCCCGCAGGTTCTTTCAGCTCGACCAGCTCCGCACCGGCCGCTTTCAGGTCCGCCAGCGCTTTCTCGAACACGGCATCCGTACCCTTGTGATAGCCGGCCAGATAGCGCGCCACGCCGATCCGCTTGCCCTGCAGCGCATTGGCATCCAGTGCTTTCGAATAATCTTCCTTCCGCGCATCCGCCTCCGCGCTCGCCGGATCGCTGGCGCCCGATCCCGCCATAACGGTCAGCAGCAGCGCGGCATCCGCCACAGTCAGCGCCATCGGCCCCGCCGTATCCTGCGTCGACGAGATCGGCACGATATGCGTGCGCGGGATCAGCCCCACCGTCGGCTTGATGCCCACAATGCCGTTCACCGACGACGGACAGATGATCGAGCCATCCGTCTCCGTCCCCACGGCCGCCGCCGCCAGCCCCGCCGCCACCGCCGATCCTGACCCGGACGACGACCCGCAAGGATTGCGGTCCAAGACGTGCGGGTTCTTCGTCTGCCCACCCACGCCGCTCCAGCCCGAGGTCGACGAACCCGACCGGAAATTGGCCCATTCACTCAGATTGGTCTTGCCCAGGATGATCGCGCCAGCCGCCCTCAGCCGCGCAACAAGCGGGCTGTCCCGCCCCGTCGCATTGGCTTTCAGCGCCATCGACCCGGCTGTTGTCGGCATGTCCAGCGTATCGATATTGTCCTTCAGCAGGATCGGAACGCCATGCAGCGGGCCCTTCACCGTTCCCGCCGCGTCCAGCGCCTTGGCGTCACTCAGCGCCGCCGGATTGATCGCCAGCACAGCGTTCAGCAACGGCCCTGCATCATCCACCGCAGCGATGCGATCCAGATAAGCCTGCGTCGCGGCCTCAGCCGTCACGCTCTTCGCCGTGATCTCCGCGGCCAGCTCCGTCAACGTCTTCGGCTCAGCCACGAGCGTCGAAAATCCCTCGGCCTGAGGCGCGGTAGCGACCGGGGCAGGCGCCTGTTCCGGTTGGCAGCCAGCGACGCAAATAATCGCCGCGCTCACGAAAAGTTTCCTCATAAAGCTCTCCGGTTCATGTTTGAGGACAACACCACTCGCCTCGCCGGCTGTCGAGCCGCACGTGATTTCCTAGCAAATTCGGCCGCGCTGGTAACGAATGTTGCTGAATTCCTAATCACATCGCTCACCCAGCGGCACGCGATTCCAACCCCCAGTAAAACCCGCATCGCTGACAAAAATCAGCGCCCGTGATCTTCGATTCCGTACACGGATCACGCGCGAAATCGCCTCGGATTCCGCCCCGCATTAACACCTGGAATCGCCCGTGTTTGCAGGTGAATCGGCAAAATTTGCCGGAAACCGAATGGAAAGGATTCAGTGTGAAATGTGCTGGGGTAGAGGTCGCAAAAAGCACCCTCTGCGTCTGCGCGTCGACCGAACGTCGACTGAACTACACGACCAGGATGGTCCGGCCATGTCCATTTCAGCACTTTCAGTCGCGCAGATTCGCGCACTGTCGACGGCGGCCATCCAAAGTCTCTCGCAAACGTCGATCGCATCGCTGACGACCACGCAGGTCTCGGCGTTCACGACGACAGGGATAGGGTCCTTCAGCTCCACCCAGTTCGGGAACTTCTCGACAACGCAGGTGAGGGCGCTCGCCACCACCCAGATCCCCTCGATCAACTCAAGCGTTGCCTTCACTTCGGGTCAACTTCTGGCCCTTTCGGCGCAACAACTCTCTGCTCTCGCGACGGCGCAGGTCGCGACGATGGAAGCAACCGCTATTTCGTCCTTCTCGATCACGCAGATCGGCGGGTTCTCGTCGACCAACCTCTCCAGCCTTGACCAGACGCAGGCACATGCGCTGACGACATCGCAAATCGCGGCGTTCTCAAGCTCGCAGGTTTCCGGCCTCACCGCGACCGACATCGGCGAACTGACCGCCACGCAGGTCGGCTCCTTCACCAAGACGCAGATCGCGCGCCTCGGCACCGAATCGCTGGCGGCCTTCGACGCCACGCAGATCACGGCCCTTTCAACCGGCGTCCTGCAATCGCTGACCACCACCCAGCTCGCCTCGCTCGAAGCCGCGGATGTCGCTGAATTCTCGACGACGCAGCTCGCCAGCCTCACCACGTCGCAGATCCGCGGCCTGACCAGCACGTTCGTCGGCGGTCTCAGCGAAACGCAAGTCGCCAACCTGACCACGACCCAGATTGGCGCGCTGACCGACACCAACCTGTCGGGTCTCGAATCCACGCAAACTGCATCGCTGACGACCACACAGCTGCGCTCGCTGTCGTCGACGCAGATGCTGGCGCTCAACGCCACCGACATCGCGGAATTCACGACGACCCAGATCGCCGCGCTGACCAACACGCAGGCCCAGAACCTCTCCTCCACGCAACTTGGTGGCCTCGCCGACACGCAACTGCAGGCGTTCACGACAACGCAGGTCGCCTCATTTTCGGCCACCCAGGTCCGCAACCTGACCTCGGAAATCCTCGGCGCCTTCGACACCACCCAGATCGGCGCCTTCACGGGCACGCAGATCGCAGCCCTGACGAACACCAACCTCAACACCCTTGACCCGGCCAAGCTCAACGCCCTCTCGACCACGCAGGTTCGCGGCCTGAGCACCACGCAGGTCGCCGCTCTCGACGCCACCGCGCTGTCCGCCCTCGATGCGACCCGCTTCGGCAACCTCACCGCGACGCAGGTGAAGGCCTTCACGACCACGCAGATCGGCAACCTTGAAGCCCAGGATCTCGTCAAGTTCGGCGCCACCCAGATCTCCGCGCTCACGACCACGCAGGTCGGCGCTCTGACGTCCGACAATATCGCTGACCTCGACGCCACGCAGATCCGCGCCTTCGCGACGACCCAGCTCAACGTCTTCTCGTCCACCAACCTCAACGCCCTCTCGTCCACGCAGGTCGCCGCTCTCACGACGACGCAGATTACCGGCCTCTCGACAACGCAAGCCGGCCTCCTCAGCGCGACGAACATTGAATCGCTCACCACCACGCAAGTGGGCGCCCTCTCGGCTGCCCAGCTCGGCCGCCTGACCAGCGAAGCCCTCATCGCCTTCGACGCGACGCAGTTTGGCGCTCTCAGCGCGGCGCAGGTTCGCGCCCTGACGGTCACGCAGCTCGGCACGCTCGAAGCGTCCGACATGGCTGAATTCACCAAGACGCAGATCGCTGGCCTCGCCACGACGCAGATCCGCGGTCTCAACGAAACGGCTATCGCTGCGCTCGCCGAGACGCAGATTGCCTCCATGACGGGCGCTCAGCTGCAATCGCTGACGACCACCAGCCTTACGTCCTTCGTCGATACGCAGATTGCGGCCCTCTTGGCCTCGCAGGTCGCTGGCCTCTCCACCACGCAGATCCAGTCGCTCACGACCTCGAACGTCGCCGCGCTGACTGCCACGCAGGTCTCGGCGTTGACGGCGGCTCAGATCGGCGCGCTCGGCACGGCCAACTTTGCCGCCCTCGACGGCACGCAGATCGGCGCCCTGACGACCACGCAGATGCGCTCGCTGTCGACCGCCCAGATCGCCAACATCGACGCTGGCCAGGTCGAGTCCTTCACCACGACCCAGCTGACCCAGCTTTCGGGCACGCAGCTCAAGTCGCTGTCGACGACCAACCTGTCCGCGCTCGACACGACGCAGATGGCCTCGCTCACCGCCACGCAGGTCGCCGCGCTTTCCACCGCGCAGATCGCCGGCCTTGCAGCGGCCGATATCGGTGAGATGACGACCACACAGATCCAGTCGCTCGTCTCGACGCAGCTGTCCAACATGACGACTGAAGCGGTCGCCGCCCTGTCGACAACGCAAGTCGAAGCGATGCGGACGTCGCAGATCCAGAGCCTCACAGTGGCTCAGCTCGGCGCTCTCGACGCCACGGACATCGGCGAGTTCACGACCACCCAGATCGCATCGCTGACCGCCACCCAGGTCGCCGGTCTCACAACGGCCAACGTCCAGGCGCTGTCAGCAACGCAGGTCGGCGCTCTGTCCAACACGCAGGTCGCAGCCCTCACATGGTCCAACGTCTCCGCGCTCGATGCGTCGCAGGTTGCCGCACTCACGACGACGCAGATCAAGTCGCTCACGGCTACCCAGCTGTCGAACCTTGACGCGGCCGACGTTGCCGAGTTCACGACGACGCAGATCGGCCAGTTCGGCAACACGCAGCTGACCGCCCTGACGTCGACCAACATGGCCAATCTCAGCGAGACGCAGATCGCCGCCATCTCGAGCGCCGGTATCAAGACGCTGGCGGCTACGACCTTCGCGGCGCTCGCCGAAACTCAGCTGGCCGCGCTCACCACGACGCATATGACCTCGTTGACGACCCAGCAGCTGCAAGCGCTGGACTCGACCAAGTTCATGGCCTTCACCGAAACGCAGGTCGGCGCGCTCACCGTGACGCAGATCGGCGCAGTCTCGGAAACCAACCTCTCGGCGCTGGAAGCTACGCAAATCAACGCCCTGACAACGGCGCAGCTGCAGAAGCTCTCGGCGACCCAGCTGAACGGCCTCTCGAACGCCGACCTTGGCGAGTTCACGACGACGCAGGTCGCGAACCTCACGGCCACCCAGATCCGCAGTCTCTCGACCACGAAAATCGGCGCACTGGCCGAAACGCAGGTCGCCGCCCTGACGACCACGCAGCTGTCCTCGCTGTCCGCCGCCAGCCTCTCGGCGCTGGATCAGTCGCAAATCGCCCAGCTGTCCACGACGCAGATCCGCTCGCTCACAGCAACGCAGATCACTGGCCTCAACGCCACCGACATCGCTGAACTGGATGCCGTCCAGCTCGACGCGCTCACCAACACGCAGGCACAGGCACTTACCGCCACCAACATGGCCAGCCTGGTCGACACGCAGATCCAGGCCCTGACCACCAGCGCCATTCGCTCGCTGTCGACCACCAACGTTGCCGCTATGACGGCCACGCAGATCGGCGCGCTCACCACGCAGCAAGCATCGGCGCTCCAGGTCACGCAGCTCAACGCGCTGTCGACCGCGAAGTTTGCCGCACTGCTCGACACCCAGATCGCGGCCCTGACGACCGCGCAGGTCTCAGGCATTTCGACGACCAACCTGACGGCTCTGGACGGCACGCAACTCCAGGCCTTCGTGACGACGCAGGTTCAGGCCCTCAGCACCGCCCAGGTTTCCTCGCTGACCTCAACGAACGTCGGCAACCTCACGGAAACGCAGATCGGCTCGTTCACAGCCACCCAGATCAAGGCGCTCTCGACCACGAACCTGTCGCATCTCGATCAGGCTCAGGCCTCGGCCCTGACGACCACGCAGATCGCCAACCTGACGACCTCGCAGGTCAACGCGCTCAACGCCACCGACATCGGCGAACTCACGGCGACCCAGATCGGCGCGATGAGCGGTGCGCAGCTCAGCCGCCTGTCGAACACCGCCTTCGGCGCACTCGACACGACCCATGTCTCCGGTCTCAACACGACGCAGATCCAGTCGTTCTCGGCCGCCCAGCTCGGTTCGCTCACCGCCGCCGACATGACCGAGTTCACGGAAACGCAGCTCGCCAGCCTCACGGCCACGCAGGTCAGAGGCCTGACCGCCACTGCCGTCCACGCGCTGGCTGACACGCAGGTTGCCTCGCTGACGACCGCTCAGGTCCAGGCGCTCTCGACCACCTCGATCGCTGACTTCGACACGACTCAGATCCAGGCCATGACGACCACCCAGATCCGCGCATTCTCCACCGCGCAGATCCAGTCGCTCTCGGCCAACGATGTGCAGGAGTTCACCAACGATCAGATCGCGGCGCTCACGATCGGCCAGCTCTCGGCCTTCAACTCCACGAAGTACGCGGCGCTGACCGACGCGCAGATCGCTTCGATGACGCTGACGCAGGTCCAGTCGATCTCGGCCTCGAACCTCTCGGCGCTCGACACGACCCAGATCGCGGCGCTCAGCACGACGCACATCGGCGGCCTGTCGAACAGCCAGATCGCAGGTCTTTCGACCACCAACCTGCGCGCTCTCGACCAGACGCAGCAACAGCAGCTCTCCACCACGCAGATCAAGGCCCTGACGACGGCGCAGATCTCGGCCCTCGAAGCCACGGACATCGCCGAGCTGACCAACGCCCAGCTCGAAGCGCTGACCACGGCCCAGGTCTCGGCTCTGACCTCGACCAACGTCGCCTCGCTCGCCGACACGCAGATCGGCGCGATGACGGCCGCACAGATCGGCCGCCTGACCAACGCCGTGGTTCACTCGCTTGCAGCCAGCCAGCTCGGCACGCTGGACGCAACGCAGGTGCAAGCGTTCACGACGAGCCAGATCGCCGCCCTGAACGCGACCGACCTCGACGAGTTCACCACCACGCAGGTCGGCCAGTTCACGACCACCCAGGTCCGTGCGCTCACCACCACGATGATCGGCGATCTGTCGTCGGCCTCGTTCGGCGCCTTCGCGGTGAGCCAGCTGGCCCAGCTGACCACCACGCAGATCGATCACCTGACGACGACGAACCTTTCGTCGCTCAGCTCGACGCAGCTCAACAGCTTCACGTCGACCCAGGTCGCCTCGTTCGACGACCCGCAGCTCGAAGCCTACCTGCTCGGTATTGCCTAGGGCAGGGGAAGACTAACAAAATCAAGGTCCGTGGGGATGGCGTAAACGCGCCGCCCCCACGGATTTACCTTTTGTTGAGCAACGAACTTCAATCCTGACCCGGCACGGGCGCGTCTTGCGCCCCACGGGCCGCGATCGATGTCGAACACCCAATTCCTCAGCGCCATCCAGAAAATCACCAATGGCGGCCTGCCGCTCGATGCGCTTCTGGTCGCCGCAACCGGCCTCGAACCCGATCACGCGCGCCAGCTCTACCAGGTCTGGATCTCGTTCAACAAAGAGCATCCGCTGCTCTTCATCGCCCATTTCAACTGCTCCACGCTGCTCCAACAGGTCGGCGACGAGCAGGGCGGGGAGGCCGAGCTCAAGGCCGCCCTCGCGCTGAAGCCCGATTTCGCCCCCGCCTGCATCAATCTCGGCTCGTCCTACGAGCGTCGCGGCATGGCGAAGGAAGCCGTCGACCAGTGGCGCGACGGCGTCGACAAGATGTCCGAAGTCTCGGGCGACGCGATCAACTACAAGACCACGCTGCTGAAGCAGATCAGCCGCGTCCTCGCCGACAACCAGGCGCTCGCCGCCGCCGAAGTCACACTCAGCCAATGCCTCGATCTCGCCCCCGATGCGCGCGACGTCTCCGAACAGTTCGTCGCCGCGCGTCTCTCGCAATGCAAATGGCCGATGACGCCGGAAAACTCCAAGGTCTCGCGCCGCCAGCTGCTGTCGCGCCTGCACCCGCTCTCCGTCTGCGCCTACACCGACGATCCGCTGTTCCAGCTCGCCGCATCCGATAAATACGTGCGCATCATGGCCCCGATCGAAGATCGCACCACGCGCTACGATCGCCGCAGCGCCCCCATCGAAACCAACCGCAAGCTGCGCATCGGCTATGTCTCATCAGACCTGCGCCACCACGCCGTCGGCTATCTGATGGTCAACTTCTTCGAAGAGCACGACCGCAACGACTTCGAGGTCTTCGCCTATTACACCGGCATCAAGGCCGACGATCCGATCCAGGCCCGCATCAAGGCGAGCGTCGATCACTGGCGCGACATCCGCGGCGTGACCGACGACGAAGCCGCCGCAAAGATCGCGGAAGACGGCATCGACATCCTCATCGACGTCAACGGCCACACGCGCGACGCCCGCCTTGGCGTCTTCGCGCGCCGCCCCGCGCCCATCCAGGTCAACTGGCTCGGCTATCCCGGCACGATGGGCTCGTCCTTCCACCACTACATCGTCGCCGACGACTTCACGATCCCGGCCTACGCCGAAGACTGGTACTCCGAAAAAGTCCTGCGCGTGCCGTGCTACCAACCCAACGACCGCAAGCGCATCGTCGATGAACACATCCCCACGCGCGCTGATTTCGGCCTGCCGGATGACGCCTTCGTCTTCTGCTGCTTCAACGCCAGCCACAAATTCACGCGCTTCACCTTCGATCGCTGGATGGACATCCTGAAAGCCACCGAGGGCTCCGTCCTCTGGCTGCTCGACTACGCGCCCGAAACCAATGATCGCCTCCGCGAAGAAGCGCAGGCGAGGGGCATCGATGGCTCGCGCCTCATCTTCGCGCCCAAGCTCCCGAACCCCCGGCACCTTGCTCGGTACCCAATAGCTGACCTCTTCCTCGACTCGACGCCCTACGGCGCCCACACCACCGCATCGGATGCGCTCTGGATGGGCGTGCCGGTGCTGACATGGTCCGGCCGCTGCTTCTCCAGCCGCGTCTGCGGCAGCCTGCTCACCGCCGCCGGCTTGGCCGACCTCGTCACCGAAACGCCGGAAGAATTCGTCGAACGCGCCATCCATCTCGCAGGTCAGGGCAGGGGCGAACTCGAAGTCATCCGCGCCCGCCTCCTCTCGACGCGCGACACCTGCACGCTCTTCGACGTCGCCAAACTCTCGCGCAGCCTCGAAGCCCTCTACCGCCAGATGCGCGACGACTATCTCTCGGGCAATCTCCCGCAGCCCAACCTCACCAACCTCGAAGCCTATTTCGAGATCGGCGTTGCCCAGGACCACGAAACCCGCGAAATGGGCGCCGTCACCGACTACACCGGCTTCTACCAGGCCCACCTCGCCCGCCGCCACTACCACCACCCCATGCCCGCCGACGGCAGACTGTGGAGCGGCGCCGAGGAAGCGGAAGCGAAGCCGGCCGCAAAGACAAAGCGCCAAGCCGCGTAGCCCACCCCACCCACCACCCTAAGTACTTTGCCCCGCTCCTCCCGACGAAAGTCGGGACCCAGGGGCGGCTAGTCCCGCGGCCAACACCACGCCCACCCGCTGGCCCCCCGCCTGCGCGGGGGGGGGGGCACGTCCGTAAGCGATGCGAGATTGGGGGATAGCGCGGGTGCAAAACTGTAGGACAACCAAAAATCATCCCACCTGATTTCAACCACCTGCGCCCCCAACTTGGGGGATAGACCCTCCCAGAATCTACCGCCCCGCGGGCCGGGATATACTCCCACCCATGAAAGCGC
>DAINAT010000026.1:0-33367 GCA_036733305.1 Hyphomonadaceae bacterium | reverse complement strand
CGGACCCGATCAGGGGCGCGTGCAAACGCGCATCGCTGATCCGCAAGGATCAGCATCGGACTACCCACGGCGCGCCTGCATGCGCCCCGCTCCCTCGACGGGGAGAGACGACAACAAGCATCCCGGACAGCGCGCGCTGGTCCCAATGAGAGATCGCGTCACGACGGGACGTAGGGTGCATCTTGATGCACCGCGACCGAACCCCGGTGCATCAAGATGCACCCTACACGGCGCCCACGATGTTTGAAATCGCCGCCCGATTGCCGACTGCCCGGCGCGCAGCGCCTAAAGCGCCCGGACCTTGATATTCCGGTACCACACCTTGTCGCCATGATCCTGCAGCGCGATGTGGCCCTTCGCGAACGTGCCGAACAGCGGCCACTGCTTGAACTTGCTCGCCGCAACCTTGGCCTTCCACGCATCATCGCCATAGCTCGACTCCGACACGAGCTTGCCGTTCAGCCAATGCTCGATCTCCGAACCGGTGAAACGGATCGTCGCCTCGTTCCACTCGCCGACCGGCTTCACCGCGCCATCCGGCGGCGTCTCGATGTCATAGAGAGCGCCCGCGCGATGCGACGGAATCTTGCCATCGGGATGCCCGTCATTGTCGAGCACCTGCATCTCCGGCCCGGTATTGTAGGTATTCTCCGCCTTCGCATCTTCCTGGATCAGATAGATCAGGCCGCTGTTTCCATTCGGCGAGATCTTCCACTCATACGACAGCTCGAACGGCCCATACTCCTCGACCGTCATCAGGTCGCCAGCGCCGCCAGCCGTCAACGCCAGCGTGCCATCCTCGACCTTCCACGCCTCGCCCGGCTTGTCTTTCTTGTAGCCCTTCCACCCGGTGAGATCGACGCCGTTGAAGAGCAGCTTCCAGCCCGCAGCCGTCTGCTCAGCGGTGAGTGTGTTTGGCCCGGCAACTTCCAGCGCGGGAGCAGGGGCTTCAGCAACGGGCGCGGGAGCAGCAGGCGCCGGCGAAGGCTCGCCACCGCAGGCGCCCAGCATCAGCGCCGCAAACGCAAGACCAGTTGCAATCCGCATCTCAAGCCTCCTCAGGCCAGCGTCAGACTTTCGTCCACGCGCCATTATTCCCACTCGAAGCGACAGCCGCCTCGATGAATCTCACGCCGCGCAGGCCATCGGCAATCCCCGGCGCTAGCTTCGCAAACTGCGACGGCTCCCGCTTGTCCTGCCACGCCCGCACCAGCTCCGCCGCATCCGCATAGATCTGCGCGAAGCCCTCAAGATACCCCTCTGGATGCCCGCCGGGAACACGCGTCGCATGCGCAGCGCTCGCCGAAACGCCAGCCCCGCCACGCCGCACGATCCGCTGCTGCTCGCCCAGAGGCGTGAACAGCAACGTCTCCGGCGTCTCCTGCGCCCACTCCACGCCGCCTTTGTCGCCGAACACCCGCAGCTTCAGGCAGTTGCCTGATCCCGTCGCCACCTGGCTCGCCCACAACATGCCGCGCGCCGCCCCGCCAAAGCGCAGCAGCACGTTCACATTGTCATCGATTTTCCGGCCTTCAACAAAAGTCGAAAGATCAGCCGCAATCGTCTCCGCACTCAGCCCGGTCACAAACTCCGCCAGCTGGAACGCATGCGTCGCGATATCGCCCAGCGCGCCGCCAGGCCCCGCCTTCGCCGGATCGCCACGCCATTCCGCCTGCTTGTTCCCCGGCAACTCCCGCGCCAGCCAGTCCTGCGCGTATTCCACCTGCACCACGCGGATCGCGCCCAGCTCGCCCGCCTCAACCATCGCCCGCGCCTGCCGCACCATCGGATACCCTGAATAGTTATGCGTCAGCACAAAGGGCAGGCCGGTTTGCTTCACGATGTCGGCGAGATCATCGGCATGGCGCTGCGTGATCGTCAGCGGCTTGTCGCAGATCACCGGAATGCCGGCCTCGAGGAAAGCCTTCGCGATCGCATGGTGCGTCGAGTTCGGCGTCACCACCGCAACCGCATCGATCCGATCGCCACGCTTGGCTTCCGCTTCAGCCATCGCCCGGAAGTCGCCATAGCAACGATCATCCGCCAGCCCCATCGACTTGCCGAACGCCACAGACTTCGCTGGGTCCGACTGGAAGTTCCCCGCCACCAGATCCCAGTGCCCATCCAGCCGCGCCGCCATGCGATGCACGCCGCCAATGAACGCGCCTTCGCCCCCGCCCACCATGCCAAGCCGGAGACGTCTCACTTCTTGGCCTCTTGTGGGTCCAGCCCCAGCAGACGGCGGTTGGCTTTCTCATCCGTCCCGCTCGCCGCGAAATCGTCGAACGCGCGCGGCGTCACACGGA
The DNA here is from genome assembly GCA_036733305.1 of Hyphomonadaceae bacterium. Taxonomy (GTDB): domain Bacteria; phylum Pseudomonadota; class Alphaproteobacteria; order Caulobacterales; family Hyphomonadaceae; genus UBA7672. The sequence continues at coordinate 31,061 of DAINAT010000026.1, read as the reverse complement.
TGATGTGGTCCTTGATGAAGGCTGCCCCCTCACGCGCGCCATCCTCTGGATGCTTGATGCAGCACTCCCATTCCAGCACGGCCCATCCTTCGTAATCGTAACCTGCCAGCTTCGAGAAGATGCCTTTAAAGTCCACCTGCCCATCGCCAACTGACCTGAACCGTCCAGCCCGCTCAAGCCAAGGAGCATACCCGGAGTACACCCCCTGCCGCCCCGTCGGATTGAACTCGGCATCCTTCACGTGGAACATCTTGATCCGCTCGTGATAGAGATCGATGTATTCGAGGTAGTTGAGCTGCTGCAGACAGAAGTGGCTCGGGTCGAACAGGATGTTGCAGCGCTTGTGACCCTTCACGCGGTCGAGGAACATCTCGAACGTCGTGCCGTCGAACAGATCCTCGCTCGGATGGATTTCATAGCAGAGATCAACGCCCGCATCTTCGTAGGCATTGAGGATCGGCAGCCACCGCTTCGCCAGCTCCTCAAACGCCGTCTCGAACAGACCCGGCGGGCGCTGCGGCCACGGGAAGAAATACGGCCAGGCCAGCGAACCGGAGAACGTCACGCTCGCATCCAGCCCCAGCCGCCGCGAAGCCTTCGCCGCCAGCATCACCTGTTCAACGGCCCATTCCTGCCGCGCCTTCGGATTGCCGCGCACCTGTTCAGGCGCAAACGCATCGAACAGCGTGTCATAGGCGGGGTGAACCGCCACAAGCTGCCCCTGCAGGTGAGTGGAGAGCTCGGTGATCTCCATCCCCATATCGGCCAGCATCCCCTTGATCTCGTCGCAATAGGCGTCGCTTTCCGCCGCCTTGCGCAGGTCGAACAGAGACGCCTCGCCCGTCGGAATCTGGACGCCGATGAAGCCCTTGTCCTTCGCCCATTTCGCAATGGTCGGCAGGGAGTTGAATGGCGCATCCGGCCCCACGAATTGCGCGAGGAAGATGCCGGGGCCTTTCATCGTTTTCATAAGCAGTCCTCAGGTCACGAGCGTGCTGAGGTACTTATAACCGATTTCCGCGGCTTCCATGCGCCCCTTTTCGAACGGGGCCTCCTGCTCGAGGAAGTATTTCCGCACGCCCGACTTGTAGGCAGCGGGAAGGATGGATTTCCAGTCGAGCCGGCCGGAACCAACCTCGGTCGGGTCCATCTTCAGCTCGATATTGGGCTGGGTCGAAGGCTTCACGTCCTTCACATGCATCAGGAAGTAGCGGTCCGGATACTTGCGGAACAGCTCCACCGGGTCATACCCCCCCGCCGCCACCCAGCCGACATCCAGCTCGAACGTCACCAGCGCCGGATCGGTTTCTTCCATGAAAATGTCAAAGCCTGTGCGGCCGGCGACCTTCACGAACTCGAAGTTGTGGTTGTGATAGCCGAAGGCCAGCCCCTCGGCCTTCAGCTTGCGGCCGATCTCGTTGAACTGGTGCGACATGCGCTTCCAGTGGTCCTCCGTCATCGCCTGCACGATGCGGCTGATCACGCGGAAGCCTTCGCCCGGATTGGGCGCAATCTTGATGTCCTCCGGCGGCGACATTGCCGGGCAGATCACGTGTCCCGCACCGATCACGTGCATATCCGCCGCGACCTTCGAAAGATCGTCCAGCAGTTTCGGTTCGGTTGCGCTGCCCTTGGCCATGCCGACATGGGCGCTGGTGCAGGAAAGGCCGACGGCATCGAACGATGCGCGCAGTTGCTTCGGCGTCTTGCCCAGATAGCCAGCCAGCTCGACGGACTTGTAGCCGATCTGCGAGATCTGCTGCAGCGTCCCGTCCATATTCTTCGTCATCAGGTCGCCCAGCGTGTAGAGCTGGATGCCGATCGGCAGCTTGCGGCTGGCGAAGAACGGTCCGCTTGGCATGGCGCTATCCATGGTCTGGCATGCGGCTGCTATGGGCGCTGCGGCTCCGGTTGCAGCCAGAGCTTGAACGAAACTGCGGCGGGAGAGGTTGCTCATTTTGAACTCCATATCTCTCACTGGATCTCACGATTAAACGGCGGCAACAGCGGTAGGCGCCCGCTCAGCCGGCTTGAAGAACAGGGCCAGCAGCACGATGGCGACAAACGCCATGGCGGCCGGAACCATGAACAGCGTGCGATAGTCGACGGCGGTTGTGCCCGGCTCGATCCCGCCCACGGTGAATTGCGCCATCAGCGCCGGGAACAGGAAGCTCGCGGCAACGTTGCCAATGCCGAGGATCAGCAGGTTGAACAGCCCTTGCGCGCTGGATCGCACATCCTTCGGGAAGGCCGCATCGACGAAGATGTAAACCGTCGCGAAGAAGAAGGCGTAGCAGATGCCGTGCAGCAGCTGCACCGCGATGATCGTCGGCACGCTGTCCGGGAAGAAGGCAAACGCCAGGAAGCGTGCTGCATGGCCAAGGATGCCCACGATCATCGTGGTCTTCCAGCCAAGTTTGACCAGAACCGCGCCGAGGATGAACATCGTCACAATCTCGGCGACCTGACCAATCGACAGCACGATCATCGAAAGGTTCGCATCGATGCCCACGCGGTTGGTGAGGAAGCCATCCGCCATCACGAAATAGCCGTTGTGAACGACGCTATCGATGAACGTCACGACGAACAGAACAGCGATCGACGGAACGCCCAGCAGCTTGATTGCCTTGCGCCAGGCGAGCGGGTCGCTGTCTGCCGCATCGCGGCGCGGCGGCGTGTGCGGCAGTGTCAGGCTGTAAGCGGCAAACGCGAACGAGACGATCGCGGCGACCACGAAGATCAAGCGAACCTGTTCCGGGCCAGCATGTGCGCTCAGCAGGAAGACGAACGGCCACGAGACAAGAATCCATCCAATCGTGCCGCCCATACGGATCGTGCCGAACTGCTTGGCCGGATCACGCAGGCTGGCGAATGCGATGGCGTTGGAAACCGACATCGACGGCACATAGACAAGGCTGAACACGAGATAGCAGGCGAAGAACGACCAGAAGTCGGTGAAGTAGGCGCAGCCCAGCAACGCCACGCCGCCGATCACGTTGCTGCCCGCGAGGAAGCGCTCGGCCGAAAAATTCCGATCCGCAAACTGGTTCGAGAAGAAGATGCCGAGGATCGCGGCAATACCCCAGGCCGAGCCGACCAGCGATTGCTGCCACGGTTCAAAGCCAAGCTGGCCCATATAGGGGAACAGCTTCGGCATATACGCTCCCCAGATGGCGAGCTGCAGAAGCATCATCACGAAGAGGCGGACCTGAATCACGTATCGTTCTCCCACGAGAGCCGGCTGGTCTGTCGCCGCCACGGCTCATGTTCTAGGATTGAGTGTTACCAGTGCGGCAAGTCCTGTCCACCGGAACGGCGAGGGGAAGAGGAAACGAACGCAATGCAAATCTGGGCAAAGCTTGTTGCCGTAACGGCCATCGCGCTTGCAGCAAACGCGTGTTCGTCAATGCCGCAGAGCGGCGAAAAGTGGGAACAGCTGTTTGACGGCAAGACGCTTAACGGTTGGACGCCCAAAATTCGCGGTTTCCCGCTGGGCGAGAACTATGCCGACACATTCCGCGTTCGCGACGGGGCGATCGTGGTCAGTTACGACAAGTACGACAAGTTCGGCGAGCGTTTTGGCCACCTGTTCTACAACAAGCCGATCACGGGCGCTTACCGGCTCCACATCAAATACCGCTTCCTGGAAGAACACCCCGCCGACACGCCTGCCTGGGCGATCGCCAATTCCGGCGTGATGATCTTCGGGCAGGACCCGAAAACCATGGCGATCAACGACAGCTTCCCGGTGTCGGTCGAGGCGCAATTGCTGGGTCCGGCACCCGGCCAGAAGCGTTTCAACGGCAATATGTGCTCGCCCGGCACCAATGTGGTCATCGACGGCAAGCTTGAGACGACGCACTGCATCAACTCGAAGATGCCGTCACGGCCCAACGGACAGTGGATCGGCTTCCAGATCGACGTCTTCCCGGATGGCAAGGTGGTCCAGAGCGTCGATGGCATCACGACGATGACCTACTCAGCCGTGCAGCTCGACCCGGAAGGCCGCGGGGCCAACTCCAAGCCATTGGTCGCCGCAGCCGGCGGCAAGCTGCTACTCGACGGCGGCACGCTTTCGATCCAGAGTGAAGGCAACCCGATCGAATTCCAGACGATCGAGTTGTTGAGGTTGAAGTAGGGTGCATTGAAGCGAAGCGTAAATGCACCGCAAGCGCTCGACGGCGCCACGGTGCATCAAGATGTACCCTACAGCGCCCAGGCCTTGCCGACCTGCGAATACGGAATGTCGCCCCGATACGGCCCCGGCGTCTGCTCGTACTTCAGCAGCTTGGTCGCGCCCGGCTCGGACGTGCAGTAGCCGATGATGGTCAGTTCCTTGATCATCCGGAAGAAGTGCGGCGTGCCGGTTGGATTGGCGCGGGTCTGCTCGTATTGCGCCTGATCATACTGCTTCATCAGCTTGATCTGATCATCGGCGCTCAATGCAGCAAACGACTTGCCGTCCAGCTTGGTCGCGTCACTCGCAATCTGCGTCAGCCCGGCGCGAAGCACGCCCCGCTCGCTGTCGCGGTAAAACCCCGTGGCCATGCGGTCGATATAAGCCGGTACGCCAACATCAATCGCGCCCGGCGTATTGGTGCGCGGAATAATGTGATCCGCCATCGCCGTCACAATCGCCATCTCGCCGGGGTTGAGAAAGCCCGAGAGCGGCTTACCTGTATCTTCCGCTGTCGCCATGCCCGGCGATGTCGTGGTGCAACCTGCCAGCACCCCCGCCGTAACGCTGGCCGAAACAGCGCCGCCCAGCAGCATCGAGGCGCGGTAGAGAAGTTCGCGACGATCCATCATGTGCCTGACTCCTCAGATTTCGCCGCGCTTCAGCGCGTTGACGGCGTGGTCCGCCGCACGCGCCGTCAGCGCCATGTAGGTCAGCGACGGGTTCACGCACGAAGCAGACGTCATCGCTGCGCCATCCGTGACATAAACGTTGGTGCAGGCGTGAACCTGGTTGTGCGCGTTCAACACCGAAGTCTTGGGATCGCGCCCCATCCGCGCCGTTCCCATTTCGTGAATGCCAAGCCCCGGCGCATAAGGCCGGTCAAAGCCTCTGACGTTCTTGAAGCCCGCGGCGTCAAGCATTTCAAGCGCTGTTGCCTGCATGTCCTTCCGCATCGCGAGCTCCTGCTCGCGGATGGTGACGTCCATCGTCAATGTCGGCAGGCCGTGAATGTCCTTCACGTCCTTGTTGATGACCACGCGGTTGTCGCGATACGGTAGGATTTCGCCGAACGCGGAGATGCCGATCGTCCACGCGCCGGGTTGTTCGATTTCGTCCTTCAGCTCCTTGCCGAAGCCCATCTCGCCGACGAGTCGCTGCCAGCCCGTTCGGCTTGCGCCGCCCTGGAAGCCATAACCACGGTTGAAGCCATTGCCCTTGGTCCCCGCCGTTCCCAGATTGCGGAAGCGCGGGATGTAGATCCCGTTCGGGCGGCGGCCAGCATAATACCGGTCCTCATGCCCCTCCACATCCGCCTGGGCCCCCACCAGGAAGTGGTGGTCCATCACGTTGCGACCCAGCTCGTCCGAATCGTTCCCGAACCCGGTCGGGAAGCGGTCGCTGGTCGAGTTCAGCATGATCCAGGTGGTGTTCAGCGCCGAAGCGCAGAGGAAGATCACCTTGGCGTAGTATTCCGTCTCGACCTTGGTTTCGGTATCGAGCACGCGCACGCCCGTCGCCTTGTTGGCGGCGCGATCAAACAGGATGGCGGTCACAACCGAGTCCGGCTGAAGCGTCATGTTGCCAGTGTGATCAGCAGCAACGAGGGTCGCAGCGTTGGAAGAGAAGTAAGCGCCGAACGCGCAGCCACGCATGCAAAGGTTGCGGCTCTGGCATTGGCCGCGACCCAGCTTCATCTGCTCGTCCGTCGGCTTGGTCAGGTGAGCCGCGCGACCGATTGTAACGGTGCGTTCCGAGAACTTGGCCTGAACCTTCGCCTTGAGATCCTTCTCGACGACGTTCATTTCCATCGGCGGCTGGAAGTCGCCATCGGGAAGCTGCGGCAGGCCTTCCGTCTGGCCGCTGACGCCGATCCACTTCTCGACGTAGGAATACCACGGCGCCATCTCGGCATAGCGCACCGGCCAATCAACGCCGACGCCTTCCTTGGCATTGGCTTCAAAATCGAGATCGCTGTGGCGATAGCTCTGGCGCGCCCACGTGAGCGACCGCCCGCCGACCTGATAGCCGCGCATCCAGTCGAAGCGATTCACTTCGGTATAGGGATGCTCGTCATCCTTGACGAAGAAATGCTTCCACTGGTCGTTGATTGTGTAACCGGTGCGGGCCTGTTTGGAATAATGCTTGTCGATCTCGTCCTGTGGCGTGCGGCCGCCGGCATAACGGAAGTCCCACGGGTTCATGCCGAAGGTCTTGTAATCCTGCGGGTGCTTCACCTGCCGGCCCCGCTCGAGCACGAGCGTCTTGAGACCCTTCTCGGTAAGCTCTTTCGCCGCCCAGCCCCCGCTGATGCCGCTGCCGACCACGATGGCGTCGAACGTCCGCGCCTCGCGCGAACCATTGGCAAGATTTTGCATGGCCGATCCCTCAAACGTATGCGGCGCTTCTCTTGGCGCTGTCAGGGAGATTGGCGCCGTTCCATGCCGGACGCCAGCGCTAGCCTTCGCAAGATTGCATCGATTTTCTTGACGCTACGTCGCGCGTCCACGCCGGAAGACGAAATATCCACCTATGAAGACGAGCAGGCATGCAGTCGAAGCGATCAGCTCGTTCCGGCTGCCTTCCTTGAACGCCATGGCGACAAGTACAGCTGCCATTGCTGCGAGCGCGATAATTCCGGACCACGGATAGAACCACGTCTTCAGCTGGAGTTTTTCCGGCGGGATACGTTTGCGCAGCACGAGGTGAGCGACGACGACTGTCATATAGATGAACAGCATCAGCGCGCCTGATGCGTTGAGCAGGAAAGAGAACCAGTCCTTCAGGAAAGCATCCATCACGACGCATATCAACGACAGGACAGCTGCTACCAGAATTGCGCGAGTCGGCACGCCGCGGCTGTCCAGCTTCACGATCGATTTGGGCGCATCGCCTTTCGACGCCAGTGTGAACATCACCCGCGAGGCTACATAGATGCCCGAGTTCAGGCAGGAGAGAACGGCAACCAGCACGATGATGTCCATCGCCGCGACCGCACCGGGAATGCCGACCTTGTCGAGCGCCATCGTGAAAGGCGACATCACCTGGATTTTCGATTGTGCAGCAATCTCGGTCCACGGCACGACAGCGACGATAACGGCGATAGAGAGCACGTAGAAAACGAGAATACGGAAGATCAGCGTGGTGGTGAGGTTTGCGATCACCTTTTCCCCCTCGCGCGCTTCAGCTGCGGCAACGGTGGCAATCTCGGCCCCGACCAGCGTGAAGATCAGCGAAACCACGCCCACTAGAACGGGCGACCATCCCATAGGTGCGAAGCCATCATAAGCAACCAGATTGCCGAGAGTGCTTTGTCCGGTGGGATTCCAGCCGAAGATGTAGGCGAGGCCGATGACGATGAAGATGATGATCGCCGTGACCTTGATCGACGAGAACCAGAACTCGAACTCGCCATAGCTGCGTGTCGACAACAGGTTGGAGCCAGTCAGCAGTACGGTGAGAACAGCAGCCGTAATCCAGGGCGGAATTTCCGGCGGCAACCACTGCGCCATGATGCGCGCGCCAACGATCGCCTCGAAAGCCACGACGACGACCCAGAAATACCAGTAGAGCCATCCCGATGTGAAACCGGCGAGGTTGCCCAGGCCGATGCGCGAGAACTCGGTGAAGGCTCCCGTATCGGGATAAGCCATCGCCATCTCGCCGATCATGCGCATCACCAAAAACACGATGGCGCCGGTCAGAAGGTAGCTGACGACGACCGCCGGGCCGATGTTCGCAATGGCGACCATCGAATTGACGAACAGCCCACCGCCGATAATGCCGCCAATCGAGATCATCGCGACATGGCGTGCGCGCAGGGACTTCGCCAGCTTCGGCGCGCCATTGCTGCTGTCTGGCACGGCGTCAGTCGTACTGTGTTCCAAGCAGCTCTCCCCGCACTAAGGCGGTATGAGCACCTGACTTCGCGGGATTGGCAACCGCTTCGAGGTTAAAGCTGAATAGTTATCGCTTTGACGTCCAGGAACTCATCGATGCCGTAGTGCGAACCTTCGCGGCCGATGCCGGATTCCTTGACGCCTCCGAAGGGCGACACCTCGGTGGAGATCAGGCCGGTATTCATGCCGACCATACCGTATTCAAGGCCTTCGGCCACGCGCCAGGAACGGGAGAGGTTGCTGGTGTAGGCATATGCCGCCAGTCCCGCCCGCGAGTCATTCGCCATGCGGATCGCGTCAGCTTCGTCCTTGAAGCGGATCAGGCCGGCGACGGGCCCGAAGGTTTCCTCGCGCGCTAGCAGCGCGTCGGGTGCGACATCGCGCAGAACGGTCGGCTGATAGAATGTGCCGCCATGCTTGTCTTTCGCCGCGCCGGTCAGCGCCTTCGCGCCGTGGCCGAGTGCTTCAGCAACGTGTGCCTCGACCTTCTCGAGCGCCTTCATGTTGATCAGCGGGCCCTGCTGCGTGACGCCGGCAAGACCGTCGCCGACGACGAGGTCAGCGGCTTTCTCTGCCAGCAGCTTGGCGAATTTCTCGTAGATGCCGTCCTGAACGAAGAAGCGGTTCGCGCAGACGCAGGTTTGTCCCGTGTTGCGGAATTTCGAGATGATGGCGCCGGCCACGGCTGCATCGATGTCAGCGTCGTCGAACACCAGGAAGGGAGCGTTGCCGCCCAGTTCAAGCGACACGCGTTTGACCGTCGATGTGCATTGCGCGGCCAGCTTCTTGCCGACAGGGGTGGAGCCCGTGAACGTGAACTTGGCGATGCGCGGATCTTCGGTCAGCACGCGGCCGATCGGCTCTGCATCGCCGGTGACGATGTTCAGCACGCCCGGCGGTAAGCCTGCTTCTTCACCCAGCAATGCAATGGCAAAGGCAGAATAAGGCGTCAGCTCGGAAGGCTTCAGCACGACGGTGCAGCCCGCGGCGATGGCCGGGCCAACTTTCCGGGTGATCATTGCCGCCGGGAAGTTCCACGGCGTGATTGCGCCGACAACGCCGACCGGCTGCTTGATCACCATGATGCGGCGATCGGTGGCCGGGCCGGGGATCACATCGCCATAGGCGCGCTTGGCCTCTTCACCGAACCATTCGAAGAACGAGCCGGCATAAATGACTTCGCCGCGCGCTTCGGCCAGCGGTTTGCCCTGCTCGGCGGTCATCAGGCGGGCGAGGTCTTCCTGATGCTTCACCATCAGGTCGTTCCATTTGCGCATGATGACGGCGCGATCCTTGGCCGTTAGTCCGCGCCACTTCGGCAGGGCGGCGTGAGCGGCGGCAACCGCGCGTTCCGTTTCGGACTTGCCGAGATTGGGGATGCGACCGACTACGCCTCGCGTCGCCGGGTTGCGGACTTCAACTGTCGGATCACCCGTCCACTTGCCGTCAATGTAGCACTGTTCGCGGAACAGGTCGCCGCGCTTCAGGCTGATGCGACCCAGTTCGCCCTGGCCATCCGCCATGTCAGGTCTCCACTATTCTGGCTTCGACAACTTCGGGCAGTTGGCCGCACTAAGTTGGGCTATTTCAGAACCGATCTGTTCGTTGCGCTCAACTGCGGTCTGCGGGTTGACCCATGCCAGACCTTTCGCGGCGCAGCGCACACCGTAGCCGAATGTATCACTCATGCTGACCTGATCGAAAGCCAGCGGGCCAGCATAGGCAACTTCCGCAGGGATCATTGTGAAATCGAACGTCATGCCGCCGCGTTTGGCAAACCCATCCGCCTGGACCAGCGCATTGCGGGTCATGTGGTTCATCACGGCGGTGAAGCTGCGCGAGGCGACGTCGACCGGATTGTTCAGCGTCGTGCGTGCGGGCGATGCCGCCGGTCCGTTGACGATGACGTAGATATGCGCGCCACGCAGGCTTTCGGGCGGTTCGCTCATGATCAGCGCGATGTCAGGCGCGATGAAGAAGGGCGTGGAGGCGCCGCCATCGACATGCATCTCCTGGAACATCTGGCCGTCTTTCTCCACGTCGATCATCACGGGAGGGAAAACGCCTGGCACGCTGGCCGAAGCAATCAGGACTTTCTGGAAGAGCTCCCGCGCGCGATCTCCGCCTTCCTGCGCGATGGCGCCCATGTTCCAGACAACGGTCTCTTCGCGGTCGAGGTTTGTGGTTGCGACGAGCAGGATGCGGCCGGTCTTTGATTCTTTCGCGACGGCGTCGATGAGTTCATCGTCGACGAAGCGTTCGACCAGCTCCTGCAGAGGGCCGCCCTCGAACACGCTTGAGCCGAACAACATGCCGATGCCGCGCGAAACAAGAAGCTTATCCGTCGCGGCGCCGCCATAGGCCTCCGTCAGCTTGTTGTCCCATTCGGGGCCGAGGAAGGCAAATGGCGCGATCAGGGCGCCTGTCGAAACGCCTGTGACGATTTCATAGATCGGGCGCTGGTTGGCGGCGGTCAGTCCAACAAGAATGCCTGCTCCATAGGCCCCGCCTGCGCCGCCGCCGGACAGGGCAAGGATATCGACCGAGCCATCACTCATCGCCTTGATGGCGCGCGTGGTCTTCGGCAGTTGCTTGATGAGGAAGTTGCGATCCAGCGCATCCGTGCGGATCGGGATTGCGAAGCCCGGAGGCGAAGCGTCAGCCGGCGATGCGGGTGGCGTGTCGAGCCGAGGCGCGGTGGCGCAGCTTGCTAGTGCAAGGCATCCCAGAAGACCAATTCGCCCATGCAATGTCATGTGCAACGTGCTCCGCAGTTATGCTTGCAAATAGCTACGCATACCTTCGGCGCCAAGTCGCCCATTGCCAAGTGTTGGCGGGCAATATGGCTTCATCGCAATGAAACAGCCTGAAGTCTGACCGGCTCTACCAGAACGCCATACGGAGCGTGACCGATCCGTAGTGTGTCATGGAGTTGTCGCCAATCTCTGCGTCGTAGCCGAGTTTGACGTTCAGGAACTGGCTGCTGATGTTGAGGCCGAGGCCGGCAACCAGCGCGTCTTCCGGTTCCAGACCCGGATCGAGCGTGAAGGTTGTGCCCGCCGTGTTGCCAGCGAAACGCATAGCCGCCGGGGTGCTGTCCCAGCTCAGGATGTTGCGATAGCCGACCGAAAGTTCCGGCTTGATCGCGAAGGCGTCGTCCGAACCGAGATTGCCGACGAGGGCGAGACCGTACGACGCGGTCGTGAGCGTTGCATCGGCGTCGCCGGCGACAATCGCGAGCTTCGAGTCGGTGGCCGCCGTTTCCTGATAGTCGTCCTGCTTGAAGCCGATGATGTCGGCGGCAACGAACGGCTTAACATCAAGCCAGCCCAGTGGGATGTTGTAGGTGGCGCGAGCGGCGGCTGTGTAGCTCTGGCCCTTCCACTCGGCGCGAAGCCGGTCGGTGAGGCTGCTGATGGCGATCTGGCGATCGGAGGTGAAGTCGATAAAGCCGTAGGAGGCTGCGCCGTTGATCGCGAGGTTGCCGTTCACCCAGCCGCCATAGAGGCCGAACGAAGTCTGCGCGACGTTAAGCGGGGCGCTCGTGCGTGAGCTCTCTTCCATCTCGGCTGACTCGAGTGCCGCGTAGGCGCCAATCAGCGCCGTGCCATTGGAGAGCACGTCGATACCCGCTGCGACGCCGAAGCCGCCGCCATCCACGCCGAGCGAGCGGTTGGTCTTGTCGGTCGAGTGATAGACGCCAAATTCTTCAACCCAGGCGCCGCCAGGCGCATCCGGCTTGTTGGCGATCAGGTCGAGACGATTGGCTGTTGCGCCAAACGCAGCTGTCGCGTTGGACGAAAGGACGCGCATCACTGCCGCATCCGAGCCCGGCATCAGGTCGGCCCAGCCGCGCCGGAACTCGCCCGAACCCGGAATGGACGTGACCGCGGCGCCCAGCGCGTCGTCCTGGCTGAGCAGGTCGAGCACGGCAGTGTAGGCGCCAGCAGAGCGCGTATCGAGGCCAAGTTCGTTTGCGGTTTTGATATCCACCACCAGGTCGATGGCGTTTGCATTCGGCTGAACGAGCGCAACATCGTAGATGTAGGGCGCGTTTGTGTTCAGCATTGCGCTGAGCGGGCCGCCGAGGTTCAGCGTCGTCGCATTCACAACCCGCAGGGTGAACGGGTTTTTCGCAAACTGCGTGAAGACCGGCGTGAACAGCGTGTTGGCGGCGATAGTGGCCGTGCCCGTAACGTTGTAAATCGGCGTGTTGCTCGCGACGCGAGCATTGTCGACCACGAGACCGATCTTTGCGGCATTCGACGCCGACATCGAGGTCAGGTTCAGCGTGCCAAGGCCGGAGTTGTTCATGGTCGCGTTGTTGACGGTCAGCGACATCGGCCCAGCGCCCGAGCGCGTGATTGCGCCGTTGTAGATCGAGCCGTTGGTGAAGCTGAGCGAGCCGTTTGCCGAACCGAGCGACAAGGCGCCCGTCATTTCGGCTGCGCTGAGATTTACGATGGCGCCCGTGCCGCCAAACGTGGCGTCGCCTGTCAGCTTGGCGCTGGTGATTGTGAGCGTATCAGATCCGGCGCCGAAGTTGATGTTGCCGCCAACTTCACCAGACAGAAGGTTCATTTGGTCGTTGCCGGAGCCGAAGGCGATGGAGCCGAAGATGCGCGCGTTATCCGCCGCCTCGTTCTGCGTGAAGTTCACGCCTGTGGTGTTGTTCGACAGGTCAACCGCGAAGGTCTTGCCAAGGCCGCTGGTGATGGAGTCGGTCGTATTCTTGTCGATGTAGCCCGCGGCGATGCGCGAGGTGTTGGTGAAGCTGGTCACAGTGCCCGATAGGTCGCGGAAGGCGACCGCGTCGCCGTCGAAGCCGTAGGTCTGCGCACTGATCAGGCCGTTGTTGACGATTGATCCGACGTTCGCGCCCGCGCCGATCAGAATGGCGGTCGAGTCGTGACCCGTCACTGTGGAGGTGATCGCGGCAACCGTGCCGTTGTTGACGATCTGCGGGGTCGAAGCGCCCGCGCCGATGTGCATGCCGGTTGCATTGGCTTCGAACGAAGTCGCAGAAATCGTGCCGCTGTTGAAGACGCCGCCTTCGACTGTCGTCGTATGGGTCCCGTCAGCCGAGCCGGAAATATCGATGCCGGTTGCTGCAAAGCCGTTGTTCAGTCCGTTAGCGGTGACCGTGCCACGGTTCATGAAGCCATAGTCGTAGTTGAACGTGCCGATCGCCTCGGTCACGTTTCCGTCCTTGTCGTCGTCCAGCGTGTCGAGGACGGTTTCGCGCACCCGCGCGAGGCTGATGTTGCGGCCCGCTGCTCCATCCAGCGCGCGGATCGAAACCGCTGGAGCGGAGCCGAATGACGAGACGGCCCCGGCTGAGCGGTTCTCGTTGAAGTCCTGCACCACGTCCTTGATGTCATCGGTCGGATCGACGCCGCCGATAGCGTTGCCATTGATCAGGAAGCCGTGCGCGAGGTTGCCACGGACCTCGACGGCGCTGCCGCCGATCAGCAGGTCGTCCGCATCCCGAAGGTCCGCGCTCGTCTTGCCGTCAGTCCTGGGGGTGTAAGGGTCGATGTAGTTCACCACGTCGAGGTTGGTGAAGCCGGTCGAGCTGACCGAACCATCGATCATGAATTCGCCGCCGACATCGCCGAGCATCCGGACGCCCACAGCGCCTTCGCCTTGCACAGCTACGGTGCTGATCTCGACATTGCCCGTAACGTTCTGGCGCAGGTCAACGCCGGTGGAGTTCGATCCGATCGCCGAGACGGACGAGTTCTGCGTGTAGTTGCCATTGATGATGGAGCGGGCCGATACGCCAGCCGAATTGTTGCCTTCGACGGAGACGACGCCATTGAGCGCGATATTTCCGTTCATCGTGCCGCCCGATTCCAGCAGCACGCCGACGCGGTTGGTTCCCTGGGCCAGCGGGCCGTCGAGGTCGCCGTCATTGTCGGTGTCGGTGCGGGTGTAATCCTCGAGCAGGTTGATCGTGCCGGTATTTGTGAAGTTGCCGGTCACGCCGGGCTGGATGCGAACGCCGACCACGTCATTGGTGTTCGGGATCGAGATCGACCCGGCGTTGGTGACCGAGTTGTTGCTGTCGATCGTGACCGCGGCGGTTCCAGCCGCAGGCGTCGTGAGTGTAACCGATCCAGCCGAGGTGATGCTGATGTCGGAAGCTGCGCCGCTGCTAGCGGTCGATGTCCGGACCGGCGCTGTTGTCGCGGTCGAGATCGACACCTGCGCAACGGCGGGAAGCGTAAAGACGAGCGGAGCCGCAGCTCCAAGCAGCAGGCGCATCTTGAAAGTCATGAGGGCCGTCAACTCCTGAACCGTCGCACACACTATACAGTCGCACGCCACGCGCTTCGGGCGCGGGATCGTCCAGGCGCCCAGCCCGACCGGACGCCTGCCTAACCTGCCGCACGGCCCGAGGAAACCCCGGACATGCTGTTGGAGCCGGAATCCCCCCGGAAAGCGAGCTGCCGGGCCAAGTCGGACTACACCGCTGTGGCGGAAAGGTGGCCGGATCGATCAGGGCCGACGGGCTGTTTGATACAATTGTGGACGACCAGCTGGCGGGGCAGCCGGTCAGGCTTTCAGGTCAGGCTTTCCTGTCCGACTTGTCAGATTTCTCGTCCGACGCGCCCGGAGCGTCCAGCTCATAGGCCTCCCGCGTCGCCTTCCGCCACTCGCGGATAATGCGGCCGTACCAGACGAAGCGCTTCTCTTCCGAAAGGCCGTCGCTGTCTTCCAGCCAGGCAACCAGCGTATCGAAGGCCAGTGAGCTCATCGTCTTGGACGCCTTGGCCACCCGGTCCGCAGCGCCATGCGGCGCGCCGGGGGCGGGCTGGAAGAAGCCAGCCGCCTGAGCATGGATCAACCCGAGCAGTTTCTCGCGCAGGGGTTCCAGTGCAGGATCGCCCCGGAAGGTCTTCAGGGCGACCAGGAATATCTCGGGTTCCTTCTTGGCTTCCATGTAGAGGACGCGCAGGGCCCAGCCATAGCCGTCCCATTTGCCCTTCTGCGTCTGCAGAATGACGTCGTGGATGTACTGGAAGAAGCTGTCGATCAGGTCGGCCCGTGAGGGGAAGATCCGATAGAAGACTGGCTTGGGCGCACCTGCGGCATCGGCCACATCCTGCATAGAGGCAGATGAGCCCTTGGTCAGAAAGGCCCTCGCGGCCGCACGCATGTACTCAGCCTTGCGGGCTTCCTTGTCGACGCGCGGTTTTGAGCGCGAACCTGTTTGCGGCCCAGTGTCGTTGGTCCGTTGTGCTGGTCTTGCCATGACAGTGAGTTCGTCCCCCAATTGTCCCCCGGGCGCCCATTATGGGTATTTCGGACGCCCACGCTACAAGATTTCCGCGTGGAACGTGTCTAGGCCGGGTTCCATGCAGCGGGGCCGGGCTTGTTCACACATTGCAGGGCGAACGCGTATTCGAGCGCCGTTTCCCGCATGCTTGCGAAGCGTCCGGAGACGCCGCCATGGCCAGCTTCCATGTTGATCTTGAGGAAGTACGGACCGCTCTCAGGCGCCTCGAAGCGCAGGCGCGCCGCCCATTTGGCGGGTTCCCAATAGGTGACGCGCGGATCGGTAAGGCCGCCAGTGATCAGCATTGGCGGGTAAGGTTTGGCGCCGACCTGATCGTAGGGCGAATAGGCGAGGATACGGTCGTAGGCGTCTTCGTCGTTGAGCGGATTTCCCCACTCCGGCCATTCAGGCGGCGTGAGCGGCAGGGTCTCATCCGACATGGTGTTGAGCACGTCGACAAAAGGAACCGCCGCGATGACGCCGCCGAACAACGACGGATCGAGATTCACGGCAACGCCCATCAGCATGCCGCCCGCTGATCCGCCCATGGCGACGATGCGGCCCCGGCTTGTGTAGCCGATGTTCACCAGATGCTCGCCAGCCGCGACGAAGTCGGTAAAGGTGTTGATCTTCTTCTCGAGCTTCCCGTCGAGATACCACTGGTATCCCTTCGCCATCGAGCCACGTACATCGGCGACCGCGTAGATGAAGCCGCGATCGACAAGGCTCAGGCGGCCGGTACGGAATTCCGCATCGATCGTGATGCCGTAGGAGCCGTAGCCATAGAGCAGCACGGGGGCTGTGCCGTCGATCGGCGTCGTGCGATGGCGCACGAGCGTGACGGGCACGAGCGCGCCATCGCTAGCGGGAGCGTCGATGCGTTCGACGATGTAGTCGGATGGCGTGTGACCTGACGGGACCATCTGCGTCTTGCGCAGAACGCGTTCGCGGGTCTGCATGTTGTAATCGAAGACCTGCGCCGGCGTTGATGGCGACGAGTATTCAAGGCGCAGCCAGGGCGAGTCCCAGAGATAGCCGTTCGACATGCCTAGCGCGTAGGCCTCTTCATCGAAGGCAATCGTGTGCTCAGCCCCTGTGCCCCGCTCGCGCACGACAATGCGGGGCAGGCCGTCTTCGCGTTCCATGCGAACGAGGAAGTCCTGGAACGGCTCCAGATCAAGCAGCAGAACGCCCGGACGATGCGGAATTTCGACTCGCCAGTTCTCTTCATTCGGCTTGTCGTGCGGGGCTGATACGAGAGCGAAATCGACTGCGCCGTTGCGGTTGGAGCGTATCCAGAAGCGACCGTCGAAATCGACGACTGAGTAATCAACGCCACGCTCGCGCAACGCGATCAAGGTCAGTGCGCGATCCTTGCGATCGGTGCGCAGATAGCGCCACTCAGTCGTGGTGTGATCGTTCGCGGTGATGAAGATGAACTTGCGCGACTGGCTTTTCTGGATGCCGATGAAGAAGCCCGGATCATTCTCGCGATAGACCAGCGCGTCTGTTCCAAGGCCAAGCGTGCGGCAGAACACGGCGACAGGGCGCGCGTTCTCGTCGCGGGCAACCCAGTAGATCGAGTTCGAGTCTTCACCCCAGACGAACTCGCCATAGGTGTGCTCGATCGTTTCGATCTCTTTTCCGGTTTCCGCTTCCCGTACGCTCAGCGTGTAGAACTCGGAACCCTTGTCATCGACGGTGAAAGCGACGAGGCGGTGGTCTGGCGAGTGCGAGACCTTCCGCACGTCCCAATAATCGCAGCCCTTCGCATGCTCGTTGCCGTCGAGCAGGATCTGTTCAGCGCCATCCTTGTCGAACGCGCTGGCGACCGGCTTGCGGGCAAAGATTGGGTACTCGCCGCCTTCACGGAAACGGCGGTAGTAGGCCCACGGTCCATCGACAGCTGGAACCGAGCTGTCGTCCTCTTTCACGCGGCCCTTCATCTCCTCGAACAGGGTTTCCTGCAGCGAGGCGGTCGGCGTTTCGAGCTGGTTGTTGGTGTAGGCGTTTTCCGCCTCGAGATAGGCGCGGATGTCTGACCGCAACTGTTTGGGGTCGCGCATGACCTCCTTCCAGTTGTCGTCCTTCAGCCAAGCGTACGGGTCGATCCGGGCGCGGCCCAGCTGCTCGATCGTTGCCTCTTCGTCGCGGCGCGCATTCGGCGGGACGGCGAGGGGGGGGTGGTGGGTATCGGGCATGGCGGAGCCTTTAGCTGTGGTCTTGCGCGTCCGCCCCGACGAAACCCTCGCTTTGGAAGCTCCAGTCTCACGCGCCATGATAACTTACACCCGTAATCGTTGCGGGCCGGTTGTCATGGGACTCGTGATTCGGCCCAATGCCCACGCGATAAAGTCGTGTGGGTTGAAGGCTTCACCAAGGGGCCGTGCACAGCTTTCTAGCCAAAATCCAGATTTTACTGGGTTCTAGGCTCCGTAAATGATGCCGATCGACTCGGCGACACAGGCTGGCCGGTCCTTGCCCTGGATCTCGATGGTCGATTCCATGATCATTTGCTTGCCGCCAGCACGGGACTCAACCGCCAGGCATTTCTGACGCAGGCGGACCTTGGACCCTACGGGAACCATGTTGGTAAACCGGACCTTGTTGCAGCCGAAATTGATGCCGCGCTGGACGTTTTCGACCCGCATGATCTGGGCTGCCAGCATGGGGAGGAGCGACAGGGTCAGGTAGCCATGGGCGATCGGGGAGCCGAGTTCGCGGGTAGCGCGCTCGACATCGACGTGAATCCACTGGTGGTCGCCGGTGGCGTCGGCGAATTTGTTGACCTGCGACTGGGTGATCTCGTGCCAGGGCGAGGCTCCGACCTCCTGGCCGACGAGGGATTCTAGATCGCTGAAGTTCACCAGTCGCATGGATTAGTCCCCTGAGGTCGTGTCTGAGTTTGCTTGGCGTGGACCATAGACCCCGAAAAAGCCCATGCAAGCCGTGTCCGGACACGCTTTTTCTGGTGTCCGGACAGATTTTGAAGAACGCTGGTACGTGGTCTGCCACGATCCTGCCATGGCCGGACGGAATCTGTCCGGCGTCCGGTCGGCAATCCGCTGGGCAGGGTTCGCGGCTGGGTCTTCCTTGTTCGAAGGCCGCCGCGCCGGAGGGATAAGCACATGACCAACGACAACCAGAAGCCGACCCGTTCCGAGAGGTCAAAAATTTTGGCCAAGAAGTCGGAAACTCTGGAAGTGCGCATCCCGCACGAAACCAAGCAGGCATTTCTGAACGCCTGCCGGGAAGACGGCACAACCGCCAGCGAAGTGGTTCGCGACGGTGTGCAGTCCTACCTCGACGCGCGCGAGCGGCCTCCCATCCAGGAAAAGAGGTCCATCGTCATGAAGCTTCCACAACCCGTCCGTCACTACGCTCCGCGCATCGCTGCGGGTGGCTTAGCCGCCATCGGTCTCGCCACGTTCGTCGCCTTGCCGAGCGCCGCAGCGCCGGACTTCAGAGCCCAGTTCAGCCGCCTCGACTTGAATGGCGACGGCGTCCTCTCAGCCGAAGAGTTCCTCGGGCCGAAGGAACCCGTCGCTCCAACCGGCAAGAACATCATTATCGAGACACGCAAGATCACCCCTCAGGGCGACGCCACCGCTGCTGGCAAGCCCAACCAGAAGTTTGAGATCAAGCAGGATTCCTTCGCCTTCGTGTTGCCCGAAGAATTCAACGCGCCCGGCGCGGGGGAGGCTGGCTCCGGGGAGAAACGCAAGGAAATAAAGCTGATCACACGCAACGCGCCGAAAGACGGCGCCGCAAGCGATAGCGACACGAACATCAGCGTGACCATCGACGATTTCCGCAAGACTGAGTTTGCCTCGATCGACACGGACAAGGATGGCAAGGTGAGTCTGGCCGAATACCAGGCGCGTCAGGTCCAGCTTTATACGCGCGGTTTCGAAATTCTCGATCGCGATGGCGACAAGTCGCTGAGCCAGGACGAATACGCGAAGATCGTCGCCCCGCCGGTGATCCGCCTCAACGGTGATGCGGATGGCGAACCGCCGCAGATCGAAATCAACGGTGGGCCGAAGGTCGCCCCGGAGGTCATCTCGGCTGCGTTCAAGCGTCTCGACACCAACAAGGATGGCAAGCTGTCGCTGCAGGAATACCTGCCGTAGCCGCCAGCCTCACCAAACGCCGTCATTCCTGAAACGCCGAAGGTGTTGTCAGAAGCCCAGGAGCCGAACCGGCAGCCCCAGGGTTTCCGCTCTCAAGCGCTCCGCGCTTACGGCGGGAATGACGGTGAAGGTGTCTGTCATACTCATGCAACGTAGCGGTCATTTGGCGTCCCGGCATTTCTGCGCCATGTTGCGCGCCGTGCGTGAGGGAGACTGACGATGCGTGAGGCCCGGACTTTGGCGGGGTGGGTGATTGCCCTGTTCCTCGCGGCAATGCTGATCTGGGTCGCGGTCGATACGCTGGCGCCGCCCACGGGCACAAAGAACCATCTGTTCCAGCTTTTCGCGGACGCATCCGGCATCGCCTATTTCGAGCCTACGGGCCGTCTGGTTGCCGGTGCGCTCGAAGTGTTGGTTGCGCTGCTGGTGTTTATCCCGTTTACACGGCGTTTCGGCGCGATCCTTGGCGTGCTGTTGCTGACCGGGCTTACCGCGCTGGTCGTCCAGCTGATGATGCTGAACATCGAAATCCCGGTCGACGTGGTCGGTGAGGGCGGGGCTGTCACAACAACGGCGGCCGACCCAGGCGCTCTATTCTATCTGCTGCTCGGCCTGCTGATCGCTTCCCTGGTGCTGATTTTCGTTCATCCTGGCAAGGACGACCTGGGCTAGGGCCCACTACGGCCATCAAAATCCCAACAAACGCTACGCGATCCTGCTCGAAAATGAACGCGGATTGAGGCTCCATTAACCGCGAGCAGGCATGCTGCACCCTGACACGAACAGGGGTCACATGTCGGACGTTCCGTCTTCCGGAGAGGTTTCTGCCTCGGCCGGCGTCGCACAGGCGGCGTCAGACGGCTTTGCGCGTCGCTCGCTTCTTCGCAGGCTGATGGACGTCGTCGCGCTGCCAGCCTCACGTGGCAACATGCAGGACCGTGCGATCGCAGGAGACCTGCTCCTCGAAATCCTTCTTGAGTCCGATGTTGGCGCCCGCGAACTCTGCGCCCGCCGGCTTCAGGAGATGAGCCAGGCGCCCAAGCGCCTTTTGCGTTTTCTCGCGCTCGATGTGCCCCACGTGGCGCAGATCATTCTAGCCGACAACCGCGCCTTCGACGACGCTGACCTCTGCCACATCGTGGAGCATGGCTCGACGCCGCATCGCGTGTCGGTCGCCAACCGGCGCGACATTGGCCCAGCTGTCGCTTCGGCCATTGCAGCTTCTGGCGATACCGTCGCAATGAAGGCGCTGCTTGAGAACAACCAGTCCAAGCTTTCCGATCGCGCTGTCGAGCTGATGGTCGGCGCCTCGCGCGATGCGTCTGCGCTGCCGCCGCTGCTGATCAACCGCGAGGAGGTGCGTCCAGCACATGCGCTCGCCATGTTCTGGTGGTCGGCGCATCAGGAGCGCAAGCAGATCCTCATCCGCTTCTCGGCGGAACGCACCCTGCTGATCGACATGTGCGCGGACATCTTCCGCTATGCCGCCACAGACACCGATCCGGTTGTGCGCAAGGCGCTTCAGGTAATCGAGCGTCGTCAACGTGACCGGACTGCGATCAGCCGCTCGGAACACGAGAGCCTGGAAGCCGCGATCCAGAACGCCGCCGTTCAAGGCATGAGCCCTGATGCGCTGGTGGACATCGCCGCATTGTCGGGGATCAAGGCCACGACGGGCGAGCGAATTTTCCAGGACATTGGTGGTGAAGGCGTTGCAGTTCTCTGCAAGGCGACCGGCCTCAAGCGTCCGTTTCTGCGCGATCTCTGGATTGCGCTGCGCCGTCCCGTGGATAGCGCTGAGTTCGCGCGCGTCTCGGAAGTCTATGAAACGATTGCCGTCGCCAAGGCGCAGACGGTGTTGCGCTACTGGAACTGGTCGCTCTCATCTGCCTTCGCGCCGGAATCTCTGGTCAGCGAAGATGAAGAGGGTGAAGACACCGGTTTCGCGCGCGAACTGCGCATGATCGATGCGGCTCGCCCCAAAGCGGCATTTGGCCGTTAATCGCGTTTTCGCGCGCCCGGATTCACTGGCAATTTCCGATAGCGTGGTTCAAGTCGCTTTTGGCGCCTGAAAAGGAGGACCGAAGGACATGGCGTATCTTCCGGGCCTTCTCTTGGCGCTGGCGGTTTTCTGGTTTGCGCTGTCAGGCGAGACCTCGCCGCTGTTCCTGTTTCTTGGCGCAATCTCTGTGCTGCTGGCGCTGTGGCTTGCGGCGCGTCTCAAGATCATCGATCGGGATGCCTCGCCCTATTACCGCATCCCGCAGATGCTGACCTATGGCGGCTGGCTGATGGTCGAGATCGTGAAGTCCAATATCGCGGTCATTCGCAAGATCCTCGGGCCGTCACATGCGATCGATCCGGTTGTGGTCAATGTCGAGACAACGGCGACGACCAATCTGGGAAAGGCGATGTTCGCCAACTCGATCACACTGACGCCGGGCACAGTGACGGTTGATGTTGATGGCGATCAGTTGGTCGTTCATGCGCTGGTGCGTGAGACGTCGCCTGCTTCCAGCTTTGCGGATATGGACCGCAAGGTGGTGGCTGCTGCAGACGGCAAAGGGCGCTAGGCCATGTTGCTGCTGGCTGGCACGGTGGGGCTGCTCGTCGCCATGGCGATGATGATCGCGCGTGCGATCATGGGGGCGTCGCACTATGATCGCATTCTGGCGGTGAACTCGTTCGGCACCAAGGCGGTGTTGCTGCTGGCTGTGATTGGCTTCATGTTCGGGCGGCCGGCATTTCTCGACATCGCGATTGTCTATGCGCTGATCAACTTCATCACGACGATCGCGCTGATGAAGTTCTTCCGCTATCGCGCGCTGGGCCTGCCGCTCTGTGCCTCTCCGGGCGAGGAGGGCGGCGATGGCTGATATTCTTGCCTGGGCCGGCGGCGGCTTCGTGATCATCGGCGCAGCGCTCTCGCTGCTTGGCGCGATCGGCGTGCTGAAGTTTCCTGATGTCTACACGCGTATTCATGCGGCAAGTATCACGGACACGGCGGGCGCCAGCATGGTCTTGCTGGGGCTGTGCCTGATTGCCGGCCTAAGTCTGACGACGCTGAAGCTGGTGTTCATTTGGATGTTCGTGATGCTCACGACGCCGGTGTCGGCGAACGCGCTTGCCAATGCGGCGTTCGGTTCAGGTCACAAACCACGCATCGGCGCGTTCCAGATCATGCGCACGGATGAGCGGCGGAAGACGCCGCGCGGGGTGGACGCGCCGTGATCACGCTTCCTGCCTCGATCAATGCGAGCCTCGTGCTCGATATCGTGCTGCTGGTCATGCTGCTCGTGGTGGCGGGCGCAATCGTGCGCACGCGCAGTCTGCTGGCGGCGATCATCCTGTTCGGTGTCTATTCCATGATCAGTGCTATCTGGCTGGTCGTGATGGATGCGCCGGATGTGGCGTTCACCGAGGCTGTCGTCGGCGCAGGCATATCGACCATCGTCCTGCTTGGCGCGATCCTGCTGACGCGCGGTGAAACTGAGAAATCGGACTGGCGCAAGCTGATTGCCCCCGCTCTGATCTGTGCGGCCGTAGGCGGCGTGTTGATCTACGCCGCGATGGGCTTGCCGGACCTTGGCGATGCATCCTCGCCGGCCAACGCGCACGTTGGTCGCGCCTATCTGGAAGGGACGGCCAAGGACATCGGCGTGCCCAACATGGTGACCGCCGTTCTGGCCAGCTATCGCGGGCTCGATACGCTGGGCGAGACGGCTGTGATCTTTGCGGCCGGCATTGGCGTCGCGCTGATGCTTGGCTTTGGCCCACGCTCCAGCCTTGCGTCGCCGCCGTCCAATCTTGGCGATCGCCACGTCACGCTGCGTGTGGCCGCCAAGCTGTTGATTCCGTTGATCGCGCTGTTCGCGCTTTACGTTCAGTTCCATGGCGATCTCGGCGCAGGCGGAGGTTTCCAGGCGGGCGTGATCATGGCTGCGGCCATCACCCTTCACGCGCTCGTCTTCGGCTTGCGGGAGACGATGGCAGCCATTCCATCACGCGTGGCGCGCAGCGTCGCGTCGCTTGGCGTGCTGATCTATGCGGGCGTGGGCGTCGTCTGCATGATCAATGGCGGTGGCTTTCTCGACTACGACTATCTGTTCCCTCCCGCCGTCGAAGCGCAGATTCCGGGCTGGATTCTTGGCGACGGTTCGCATGCGCCGCATTGGGGGCAGCATGCGGGCATCCTGTTGATCGAGATCGGTGTGCTGCTCACCGTGACTGCCACCATGGTCACCGTGTTCTACGGCTTCGCCGGTCGCACCGTTGATGACGCGCGGCGGGAGGCGAAGCGATGAGCTTCTTCGCGATGCACTTCAACTACATCGTCGTTGTCATTCTGCTGATGGCGGGGCTGTTCCTCGTTTTCTCGAGCGGCAATCTGATCAAGCGCATGATCGGCCTTGCGATGTTCCAGAGCTCTGCGGCCCTGTTCTTCATCAGCCTCGGCAAGGTCTCCGGCGGCACAGCTGCGATCGCCGTTGCGCCGGGCAGCACAGAGGCGCGTGCGCTCGCGAGCCAGCTCGATCCTGCCTATGTCGCGCAGGTTGGTGTTGAGGGCGTGGTCTATTCCAACCCTCTGCCTCATGCGCTGATCCTTACTGCGATCGTCGTCGGCGTCGCGACGCTGGCTGTCGGCCTTGCTATCGCCGTACGCATTCGCGAGGCGTTTGGTTCGGTGGAAGCGAAGGACATTGACGTTCTCAGCCGCGTCGAGGCCACGCAGCCGGGCCCGCAGGCGTGATCGCTCTCGACGCCCTCCACGCCGCACCTCCGGTGCTGACGCTGCATGCGCCGGTGCTGCTCGTTGCTGCGCCCCTGATTGCGGCATGCGCGGCAGCGCTCGCGCCGAGCGGGCGGATCGGCTGGATGATCTCGGTCACCGGCTCGGTCTTCGCTGCGTGGATGGCGCTGGCGCTGGTTGGTGAAACCGCGAGGCATGGATTGGTGACCTACACTTTCGGCGGCTTCGCGCCGCCGCTGGGCATCGGGTTCCACATTGACGGGTTCAGCGCGATGATGGCGCTGCTGATCTCCTGCGCAGGCGTTATCGCGTCGATCTATTCGGGGCACGCGCTCACCACCGAAGTGCGCGCAGAGAAGCACACGCTGGTACAGGCGGGCTTCATGCTGTGCCAGACAGGCCTGCTGGGTCTCGTCTCGACGGGGGACGCATTCAACGCCTTTGTGTTCCTCGAGGTCTCGTCGATCGGAACATATGCGCTCGTAGCGATCGGTGAGTCGCGGGACAGGCGGGCGCTGCCGGCGGCGTTCAACTATCTGATCATGGGTACGATCGGGGCGACCTTCTACCTTGTCGGCCTCGGCTTCCTCTATGCAGCCACCGGCACGCTCAACATGGTCGACATGGCTGCGCGCCTCGCGACCTTGAGTGACAGCACGGTGGTGCAGGCGGGATTTGCCTTCGTGGTCGTGGGTCTTGGCATCAAGGCGGCGATGTTCCCGCTGCATGGATGGCTGCCGGGCGCGTATGCCTACGCGCCCTCTCTGGTGTCTATCTTCCTCGCCGCCACCGCGACCAAGGCGTCGCTCTATCTGATGGCGCGGTTCGTGTTCGATGTTTTCCCGGATGGCGCAGCCTTCGGGCAGGGCTTCATTCATTGGGTGCTCGCGCCGCTGGCCGCGACCGCTGCCATCGTGTGTTCGATTCAGGCGGTCTTCGAGAGAGAGGTGCGACGCATCCTCGCCTTCTCGTCGGTTGCGCAGGTGGGTTTCATCCTGCTCGGCCTGTCGGTGGGAGCCGCCGCGGGCTTCTCGGGCGCGATGCTCTATCTGCTGGCGCATGCGCTGCTCAAGATGACGCTATTCATGGCGATCGGCGGCCTGGCGCTGAGCTTGCGGTTCCGCACGCTGGACGACATCGCGGGGATCGCGCGCGACGCGCCGTGGTCTGCAACTGCATTCGCCATTGGCGCTGCCGGTCTTGCTGGCGCGCCGCTGACGATCGGCTTCCTCGCCAAGTGGCGGCTGATCGAGGATGCCTTGCATGCGGGGCAGATCTGGATCGTCGTCGTGCTCGCCGTCGCGTCGCTGCTGACGCTTCTGTATGTCGGTCGGATGGTCGAGGCCGTGTTCTTCCGCGCGGCGCCTGCCGGCGCCCAACGCGCGAAGGAAGCACCGGTCGGCGTGCTTGCGCCACTATTCGTTATCGCTGGGCTGTGCATCTGGTTTGGCATTGATGCCTCGTTGCCCGAACAGCTGGCCAACTCTGCCTCCCGCGCACTGATGGGTGCGCTATGACGGGTAGCGGCGAACTCCTGATCATGCTGGCGCTGATCGTTCCGTTGTTTGCGGCAGTGGCGATCTATGCGGTTGGCCGCATGCCGGATGTGCGCGAGACGTTGACCATCGTTACCTGCATTGGCCTGTCGATCATCACTATCACCATGTTCGTGCGCACAGGCGCGGGCGATCCACCCAGCTGGGTGCTTGCGCGGCCAATGGCAGGGTTGGAGATCGCGTTCAGGATCGAGCCGCTTGGCGCGTTGTTCGCGCTGATGGCCAGCGTGCTGTGGGGTATCAACTCGCTGTTCTCGATCGGCTACATGCGTGGGCGACGCGAGGGGAACCAGACGCGATTCTATGTCTGCTTCGCTTTGGCGATGTTCGCCGTGATGGGCATCGCCATGGCGGCGAACCTGTTCACGCTGTTTATCTTCTACGAAATCCTGACCTTCGCGACTTATCCGCTCGTTGTCCATGCGGGCGATGCCAAGGCGCGCAAGGCGGGGCGGATCTATCTGGCGACGCTGGTTGGCGCTTCGCTCGTGCTGTTCCTTCCGGGCATTATCGGCGTGCAGATTGTCGCCGGTTCGACGATGTTCACGCAGGGTGGCCTGCTGTTCGGCAAGGTCGATATGGCGGCGGGCAACACATTGTTGCTGTTGCTTGTGTTCGGCGCAGCCAAGGCTGCGCTGATGCCGCTGCATGGCTGGTTGCCGCGCGCGATGGTGGCGCCCGCGCCGGTCTCCGCGATGCTGCATGCTGTTGCCGTTGTGAAGGCGGGTGTGTTCGTTGTGCTGAAGACGTCGGCTTACATTTTTGGGCCGGACCTGATCTCGGTGTTGCCGGCAGCAGGTTGGCTGCTCTGGGTGGCGGCGGGGACGATTGTGATCGCGTCTGTCATCGCCATGACGAAGGATGATCTGAAGTCGCGCCTGGCCTGGTCGACTGTTGGACAGCTCGCCTACATAACGTCTGCGGCGCTGCTGCCGGCAGGGGCGGGGCTTGTTGCAGGTGGACTGCACATGCTGGTGCATGCGTTTGCCAAGATCACGCTCTTCTTCTGCGCGGGTGCAATCTATGTCGCAACCGGCGCCAGCAAGGTCTCCGAGATGCGCGCGATGGGGCGGGCGATGCCGATCGTGTTCACGTGCTTCTTCATCGGCGCGCTGTGTGTGGTCGGGCTGCCGCCATTTGGGGGTGCGTGGTCGAAATTCCTGCTGATCACCGCGGCGTTCGGAACGCTTGAGTGGGCCACGGCGGCTGCGATGATCGTGTCGTCGCTGCTTGGACTGCTCTATCTTGTTCCGGTTGCGGTGCGTGGCTTGCTGCCGGTGCAGGGCGAGGTGGCGTCGCGTGGCTTCATCCGGCCGGGCGGGGCGCCGGGCTCGTCTGTTGCGGCGTTGATGGTTACGGCCGGCATGTGCCTCGCGCTGTTCCTGCTGGCTGACGAGATTGTCCGCTATCTGGCGCCAATCGCGGAGAGGGCGCCATGAGCGAACCGACGGAAGAGCCCGCGATGAAGGCCGAGGCGCCGAGCACGGAGAAAGTTCCGCTCGGTGAGCCGGGCGAGCATCCGCTGTCCGTGCTTCTGTTCTCGTGGATGCGCAGCAAGTTTTTCTTCCGCGTTGCGATGGCGTTGTTGGCGGCGTTTGGCGCCGTGCTGGTTGCGCTTGAGATCGCGCTGTCGGGCAAGGCTGTGACCAGCCTTGCGAACATGCCGGGCTTCTTTGGCATCGTGGGCTTTGCGGGCTTCGGCATCGCCGTGCTGAGCGGCTGGCCGTTGGGCCGGCTGATGCGCAGGCCTGAAGATTACTACGACACACGCAGCGGGGAGGCCGGCCGTGACCGTTGACCGCCTCGTCGATTTTGCCGTGACGATGAACCCGGGCTTCTTCCTGATCATCGCTGCCTTGCTGGTTGCGGTGGCGAAGGATGCATTCACGCGCGCGGTCGCGCTGATCGGTGGGCCGATCGTGGCGCTGCTGGTGATGCTCTATCCGCCTGTGTCGGGCGCGGAGGTGTCGCGCGAAGTGTTCATGGGCTTGGGGTTGTCGCTTTATCGCCCGGACTCGCTGTCGCTGATTTTTGGTCTGGGGTTTGTCATCGCTTCGGTGTTGGGCGGGATCTACTCGCTGCATCGACGCGACCGGCTGCAGGATGCGGCGGGGTTGGTCTATGCGGGTGCAGCGCTGGGTGTTGTGTTCGCGGGCGACCTGATCACGCTGGTGATGTTCGTGGAGCTGGCGACGGTTGCGTCCGCGCTGCTGGTGTTCGCGACGCGAACGGGGCCGGCTTATCGCGCGGGTATGCGGTTCCTGACGATCCAGATTATTGCCGGCCTGATGCTGATGGCGGGTGCAGCGATCTATGGCGTGCAGGCGGGGACGTATCTGATCACGGGCCTTGGCGAGCTGTGGAACGGGTTGGTGATCGGCATCATCGATCCATCGACGTTTGGCGGCATGCTCATTCTGATTGGCGTTGGCATCAAGGCGGGGTTCCCGCTGATGCATAACTGGTTGACCGACGCTTATCCGAATACGACTGAGACGGGCGCTGTCGTGCTGTCGCCCTACACGACGACTATGGCAGTCTATCTGCTGGCGCGGTTCTTTGCGGGCTATGATCCGCTGATCTGGATCGGCGCGGCGATGACGGTTTATCCGGTGTTCTTCGCGGTTATGGAGAACGATCTCAAGAAGGTGCTGGCCTATTCGACCAACAACCAGATCGGGCTCATGGTCTGTGCGATCGGGCTTGGCTCGACCTTGTCGATCAATGGCGCAGCCGCGCATGCGGTGTCGCATATCGTGTTCAAGACCTTGCTGTTCATGACGCTGGGCGCGGTGCAGCTGCGGCTTGGGACGACGAAGGCGAGCGAGCTGGGCGGGCTGCATCGCACCATGCCGTGGACGGCGCTGGCGTGTCTTGCGGGCTCTGCCTCGATGGCGGCGCTGCCGTTCCTCGCTGGTTATACCAGCAAGACGATGATCACGACTGCGGCTGAATCCGGGCCGGGACTGTTGGCCATCTGGATGTTGCTGCTGTTTGCGAGCGCGGGCGGGTTGATGATGTCGGGCATCAAGGTTCCGTTCATGACCTTCTTCGCGCAGGACAGCGGGAAGCGGCCGATCGAGGCGCCGTTCAACATGCTGCTTGCGATGGGCGTTGCTTCGGGGCTTTGCCTGATCATCGGACTTTATCCGGGCTGGTTCTACGCGCTGCTGCCGTTCAGGGATCAGGCGCAGGAGTTCCTGGTGCAGGACCTGTTCTCGATGTCTCATGTGCTGCAGCAGCTCCAGCTGCTGGTGTTTGCTGGCCTCGCTTTCATGGTGCTGTGGTGGTTCCGGCTTTATCCGAAGGAGCAGCCGGGCGTGATCCTCGACGTCGAGTGGCTGTGGCGGAAGGCTGGACCCATGGCGGGTAGGGCGATGACCGGGCCGCTTCGGAGGGCGGGGCGGATCGTTTCGGGGCTGATTTCAGCAGCCACTGGGGGAATTCAGACGGCGAGCCGTCAGGTCTTCGCGGCCGATGGCGTAGTCTCGCGCAAGGTTCCGTTGAGCGCCACGGCAATCTGGGCGGTGTGTATACTCGGTCTGGTGTTGCTGATTTCGCTGTTCCGATAGCTGAGCACAGCATTCGATACACGTGTGTGCGAGCAGAAATGCTCCGGTATTTACAGTCCCGGAGAACTACCTGAATATCGGTGCAGTATTGGCGTCGACTGAAGTCGATTCTGCTGGGCCGAAAGACAACGAGCACATGGAACGCGAATCGCGAGCGAGCTCTCATCTTATCGGGATGGTCTCCGACATCGTCTCCGCTTACGTGGCCCACAACTCCGTGCCGGTGGCGGACCTGCCGCGCCTGATCGAGCGGGTGCATGCGACGCTGACCGAGATCGATGGCGGGGGAACGGTCGAGGCCAAGCAGGAGCTGAAGCCTGCGGTTCCGGTGCGCAAGTCGGTGATGGATGACCACATCGTCTGTCTCGAGGACGGCAAGAAGTTCAAATCGCTGAAGCGCCATCTGCGCACGCGCTATGACATGTCGCCGGAAGAGTATCGCGAGAAGTGGGGGCTGCCGGCGGACTATCCGATGGTGGCGCCGGCTTACGCGAAGCAGCGCTCCGAGCTGGCGCGGAAGATGGGCCTCGGCCAATCCAAAAAGTAAGCGCGGTTGCGTGCTCCACTGCAACCAAGACCTAGATGGCTGAAGCGCGCGAGCTACTGCATCTAGCTGCCGCGTTTTGGCATGAATGCGGGTCTCGTCGAGAAGATCGCATGAAGGTTCAAGCAGAGCAGCTTGGCGTTGCTTGGTTATTGTTCGCTGCAGCCGATTGAATCGCTTTCGCAACGGACTGCATTGAGACTTTATTGACGCACATGAAGAAATCGTTCCTTCGGTCGCTTGCCAGATTCCGCGAACCGAATCACGTTCAACCATAGTGATGCGAATCACTGGGCCGCGCCGCGTTGGTGGCGTTTGTGTTGGGGCGGCTCCCTCAGAAATCGGATCGCAACTGGTCGGGCTGGCCAGGGCAGGTTCGGGGAAAAACAGAAGTCTCGCGTTGGTTGCCGGTCGTCTGAACCGTGCCGACAAGGACTCGTGAAGGGGCTGAGAATGTCGATCGACAAAACGGTGTCCGCTCCGCGCGGGCAGCAGAAAGTTCTTGATGCGTGGAGCAAGCGTCTCCGCGGCCGCAACTTCATCACCTGCGAAGATATCGATATCCCTGCGATCAATCGTGAGCTGGCGTACATCAGCTTGCTCGGCTGCGATGATGGCCAGCTGCGTTTCCGCCTCGCGGGCACGGGCCTGCAGCACATCTTCGGCGGTGAAGCGCGCGGCAAGGCGACGAGCGAGATCGAAGTGTGCCGTGGCGGATCGATGTGGGCCGAGCTGGCGACGCGCTCGATGCTGCGTGCGATGCCGATCTCGGGCATGACCGAACTGTCGGATGGCTCGGTGCACTTCTGGCTGCGCCTGCCGGTGTCGTCGAATGGCGTGGAAGCCGACATGGTGCTGTGCCATGACCGCTACCTGCCGGCCGAAGCGCTGAACGATCCGGACCGCGCCGCGCTGCAGATCGATATGTCGCTGCGCCGCGATACGGGCGCGCTTCTGGCGGCTTAGCGGCTTTCAGAGTTAGAGACACAAACGCCCGCGGCCTCGCTGTTGTGACAGCAAGGCGCGGGCGAAGTTGTTTGTGCATCATGGATGTTGGCGGAGGTCCGCGGGTGCGCAGGCATCCGCGCGAAGGCGCGCAGCCCCCTCCGTCACGCGCACAAGTGTGCGCGCGCCACCTCCCCCGCCTT
>DAINAT010000025.1:0-34021 GCA_036733305.1 Hyphomonadaceae bacterium | reverse complement strand
CTTCGTCGTCATGCGCAGTATGATGGAAGCAGAGGCAAATGCTGCCACCGAGCCAGTGATAGCTCCTTATGAGGCCTAGGACGATCGTCGCATTCAAATCGCTCCGTCGCGCGGTCACCGTAGCGCGACGGCGAATTCTGCCTGTACGACCAATGCATCGCCCAAGTCTGGAACCATAGCGCTTGGAGCCCCAACCGCCTGCGGGGCCACTTACGTTGGCTCGCATATGAGACGATGGCATCGTTTCCGACCATTTCCGGGCATTTCCGGCTCGATTCCTCTGGGCTGGGAAGCGCCAAAGATAATCACCCAAATCGAGGAGACGATGATGCTTACCGCCCTGCCCGTTGAGACTATCCAAGCCCGGCCCGCTGTGCGTCGCCAACAGCTTCGCGAATTGGTGCCGCTTGCCGACACCACGATTTATGAAATGGAGCAGCGGGGAGAGTTTCCGAGGCGCTTTTACCTGACACCGCGTTGTCCGGTCTGGGATCTCGGAGAAATCAATCTTTGGCTCGCTGCAAGACGCGCGGCCGTCAGCGCCGTCCCGCCGCCGCACCCAGACGTGCGGCGGCGGCGATCGCGGCCGGTGCGGACCTAGGCTTGTGGATCGTGCGCCACCAACTCGATGGCGGGCGGCATAAATGTCGCCGTGTATTTTTCTCCTTTGATCCACGCCTCAACCATGTTCGACCACTGCTGCAGCATGTGGCGCCGCTGCGGTTCGTATTCAGCCTTGTTGTAAACGCCGCGCACCGTGCGCCCGTGCTCGTGAGCCAGGCACTTTTCGATCCAGTCGCTGTTGAAGCCGACCTCATTGAGCAAAGTCGATGCGGTGCGCCGCAGGTCATGGACCGTGAATGGCGCAAGCGGCAAGTCATCGTCCCTCGCTATCTTCGCGATAGCGGCAGTGACGCGATTGAAGACAACTCGGCACATTGGCTCATCGGCGTCGTACCGCGACGGTAGCAGGTAGCGCGAATTTCCGGCGCAGGTCTTCAACGCGATAAGAATGTCGATCGACTGGTCAGAAAGGTAAACGTTGTGCGGCTTGGACTTCTTCATGCGCTCCTTCGGAATGGACCAAACTCGATTTTCGAAATCAAATTCATTCCACGTCGCTTCGAGCAGCTCACTCTTGCGAACCATCGTGAACAGAATGAATTTCAAGCCGAGGCGGATTGTCGGCATGGTCGCTACCCGCTCGATCAGTCTGAATGCAATCCTGATTTCGCTGGGCGTCAACGCCCTGTCTCGGATCTCGAAGGTCGCGATGGAAGAGGGAGCAACGGAGTCCGCCGGATTAAGCACTTTATCACCCTGCAGGATGGCAAAAACGAATATCTGCTTGACGATATCGCGCACGTGGATCGCCGTTGCGGGCGCTCCGCGTTCTTTGACCTTGCTGCATAGTGCTCTCAGGTCGTCGGGCGCGACCTCGGACAGGAGTCGGTTCTTCCAGGTCGGTGCAATATCACGATCGTAAATGTGCCGACGCATCTCCTTCGTGGACTGCGCAATCTTAGCCTCTTTGAAGTATTGCTCACCCCACTCCCCGAAGGTCCGCGCGGTCGAAAGCCGACGTTTCTCGCGCTGCTTTTCCTGAGCTGGCGATTGGCCGGCCTTTACGGCTTTGCGAGCGTCGATGCATCGCTCGCGTGCCTCAGACAATGTGATCCCATCGCGACCGTATTGGCCAAGGGTCAGCGTCTCCCGCCTTCCATGTAGCCGGTAGTCAAATCGGAAGACGATCGTGCCCGTGGGTTTGACCTGGGCGTACATACCGTCACGATCTGCAATTTTGTACGTTTTGTCCTTTGATTTCAGATTTTTGAGTGCTGTGTCGGTCAACATTTTCCGCTCCTGTTGGATGCGGAGAGGCGCGAAAACAGAGCTGAAATACCGTCAGCCAAAATACCGTCAGAACTCGCCTATCCGCTTGGTTTTGCAGTCTATTTCGTCTCAGACGTGCGGAAACGGCGGGAAAGGTGCATGACGGTATCGGATCAATCGGCTCGTGCCGATGTCGAGATACCGTCGCGCGTACCGCCAGACCGTCACGCTGCTCAGCGAACGGTGGCGATAGATGTCGATTGAAATTCTAATGGAGTTTCAGAGCGCTAAGTGAGATCGCCGATAGCTGGCGAAACACACGGAAGAGGCTTGAATCATTCCCACTCGATCGTGCCGGGGGGCTTGGAGGTTACGTCGTAGACGACGCGGCTGACGCCTTTTACTTCGTTGATGATGCGTGTGGCGGTGCGGCCGAGGAAGTTCATGTCGAACTGATAGAAGTCGGCAGTCATGCCATCGGTGGAGGTTACGGCGCGGAGGGCGAGGACGCTTTCGTAGGTGCGGGCGTCGCCCATGACGCCGACGGAGCGGACCGGGAGCAGCACGGCGAAGGCTTGCCAGATCTTGTCGTAGAGGCCGGCCTTGCGGATCTCGTCGAGATAAATGGCGTCGGCTTTCTGAAGGATGGCTACGCGCTCTTGCGTGATCTCGCCGGGGATGCGGATGGCGAGGCCGGGGCCGGGGAACGGGTGCCGACCGACGAGGGTTTCCGGCATGCCAAGTTCGCGGCCGAGGGCGCGGACTTCGTCCTTGAAGAGTTCGCGCAGCGGCTCGACGAGCTTGAGGTTCATCTTCTCAGGCAGGCCGCCGACATTGTGGTGCGACTTGATGGTGACGGATGGACCGCCATCGAAGGAGACGCTTTCGATCACGTCGGGATAGAGCGTGCCCTGGGCGAGGAATTGCGCTCCCTGCACTTTCTTCGCTTCTGCTTCGAAAATGTCGATGAAGGTCTTGCCGATGAATTTGCGCTTGGTCTCGGGGTCGGAGACGCCGGCAAGGCCGCCGAGGAATTGCTCGCCAGCATCAACGTGGACGAGCGGGATGTTGTAGTGGCCGCGGAAGAGTTTCACGACTTCATCGGCTTCGTTGGCGCGCATCAGGCCGGTGTCCACGAAGACGCAGGTGAGTTGGTCGCCGATGGCTTCGTGAATGAGGACTGCGGCGACGGAGCTATCAACGCCGCCGGAGAGGCCGCAGATGACGCGGGCCGAGCCAACCTGCGCCTTGATCTTCGCGACCTGCTCGGCGCGCAGGGCGGCCATGGTCCAGTCGCCCTTCATGCCGGCGATCTTCTTCACGAAGTTGGAGAGCAGCTTTGCGCCATCGGGCGTGTGCACCACTTCGGGGTGGAACATGGTGGTGTAGTAGCGGCGCTTCTCGTCCACGGCGATGGCGAAGGGCGCGTTCTCGGACGTGCCGATGACCTTGAAGCCTTCAGGCAGTTGCGTGACGCGATCGCCATGGCTCATCCAGACGGGATAACGCTTGCCGACTTCCCAGAAGCCTTCGAACAACGGCGAGGCCTCCCTGATCTCGACATCGGCGCGGCCGAATTCGGCGGCGTGGCCACCCTCGACGATACCGCCCTGCTGTACGGCCATCGTCTGCTGGCCGTAGCAGATGGCGAGGATCGGAACGTTGAGGTCGAAAGCGATCTGTGGGGCGCGGGGTGATTTCTCGCGGGTGACGCTGTCGGGGCCGCCGGAGAAGATGATGGCCTTGGGGTTGAACCCGGCTTTGATGACCGCTTCGGCGCGGTTGTAGGGGTGGACCTCACAGTAGACGCCCATTTCCCTGAGGCGGCGTGCGATGAGCTGCGTCACCTGGCTCCCGAAATCTATGATCAGCGCACGTTCGTGGCTGTTCGCCGCGTAGGAAGGGATCGGATTCGGGGTGTTGTTCGCCATGGCGGAACTAGAAGAGGTTCGGCCGTCTCGTCAACCGGGGGCGTCGACGTATTGGCCCAACTTCCCATTTCCGGCGAAATTGCAGACTGCGGCTACGCGCCATCAAGGGGTGGCGGGCGCCGGATCGGCAAAATAGGCCCTCGCGTAGACCTGTCCTTCGTACGAATATGGACGCGCCAGCGACGCCTTGAACTGCGCAATCTGTTCGGGCGTGGTCAGCCCAGCCGGGGTTTGGACCGTAGTCGGATCGACCGCGACGAAAGAGAAGGCCCCGCCGATTTTGCCGGGCTCGACCGCAACCGCAACGAATTTTTCTTCAGTCCGCGGAATGAAAAGAACGCCCAACGTCCGGTCGCGATGGCGCAGCTCACGGTCGCTGAACGTCCGGATGACACGACCATCGGCGCTCAGTGTGAACACAGTCGGCGCGATAAGACGAGCCTCTTCCAACATGGCGCCAGCAGAGATCGAAGCGACCTTTCCGGATGTCGGGAGGGAGAACACGGCGTAAGGCACCGATGCGCCCGAAGCTGTTTGCGCGCAGGGACCGGCTGGACCGAGACTGGCCAACTGTTCCATATGGCCACTGGGCTTTTCTGGCGTAAGCGTGGCCACGTTCACGAGCGAGACCTGCGCGGAACAGGCGGTTTGTGGCTCAAACGACGTTACGGCCGCAGGCGCAGGAACAGATGTGACGCAACCTGCAAACAGGCAGAGCGATGCGCCGAGCGCAAAAGCGTGTTTCATAGGAAATCCCCGGAGAATGATCAGAGAGCGGGTGTGGCGGTGACTGCCTCTTCGACCGGTGACGCCACGGCCGGCAACATCTCTTGACGCACGAGATCCGCGACGCCCTTCGCCAGGGTTTCCAGAGCAACGCGAAGGCCTGCGATGGAAACGGATGCATCGCCCAGCGTGATGGCGTCTTCGTTGAGCAGTATGTAGGCGGGATCATAAGGCAGTGTGATCATGTTGCCACCAACCCCGCGCGGCGCGACAGCCGTCGTGATATAGCTAGGCGGCATGCCGATGCGCAGACCATCCTTGAGCAGAACTTCCTTGCCATCAGCCGACGTGACCGTGACGATAGCGACAGCAGACGGCGCCCACGGCCCACCGACGATCTGGTAACCGTAATAGGGCAGCGTGACGTCCATCTTTAGCGCCGGAGCCGCAACAGCGTCCGCTTTGTCGACAAGAGTCACGGTGTGGCCGGCCCTCGCCATCTCTGCATTCAGAGCGTCATGGAAGACCTTCGTGGCGTCGAATTTCTGCGCTGCCAGGAAATTATTCACCTTGTCATTGCGAGCGCCATCGATCGAAGCGTCTACCGCGGCAATTAACAACATCGCGATAGCGCCGCCTGCTGCGGCGGCACCAGGCGAAATGGCTGGGTTGTATACGGATGGGTTGCTGATGTTTTGGTAGTTGATCGGGTTGTCGAACGCAACCGCCTTGAGCGGCACACCATCCTTCGGAACGGCGAACGTGGCCGGTGACGACGCTTCGAAAGGAACAATCGGATCGTAGTTTGGTTTGGAAGTTGAGCAGCCTGCAACGGACAGACCGGCAAGCATCAGATACGCTACGCGCATTACGTCCCCCGACGTGTTTGTACTGACTGATCGCTATGTGCCGCTGCCTGGGAAGTCAAGCAACGTAAGGGTTCTGACTACTCAAGACTGCACGAACTGATCATGCCATCGCGAGCGCTCGCGCGCGGAAGCGGTTCATCAGGTCGGACAGGTCATCGGCGGAGTAGCCGAACGTGTCTGGGAGCATGCCGCTGGCGCCGATCAGGCCCCGGTTCAAGGCGGCCATGCCGGGGTGGGCTGCCTCATCCTGGGCAGCGGAAAAGGCAACGAATTTCCGCATGCCGGTCGAGACCGGATAGAAAACCGAACACTCGCGCCATTCGCGTCGGAAGGTGCGGAACAGGGTTTTGCAGGAGAAGCCATCGCGGTCGAGCGTGAGGCTGGAGCCTATGCCGAACATGAGCGGAGCTGCGATCAGCGCGCAGAGCAGGAAGAAACCTCCAGCCCCGTAGAACAGCATCGGGTCAGATGGGCCGATCCAGACTGCGATGGCAATGAAACCGGCGGCTATGAGAAAGACGATCAGCCAGCGCAGGCGATCGGGTTTCAACATTATCGAGTCCGGCAACGGATCGCCGTCAGCGTCGAGCCACTCGCTCACCCCGCCCTCCGCATGACGGCCATGTAGAAGCCGTCTGTGCCGGCGGTGCGGGGTGTGAGACGGACGGAGCCATCGGGGCGACGGCATTTGCGGAGGAGCGCTGCGCCCTTCTCCGTGAGCTGGCCAGAGCGGATGGCGGTTTCGGCGGCGTCTTCGGCTTTGAAGTCCGTACGGTCAGCGAGGAAGCTCGCGAACTGATCTTCGTTCTCTTCCATCAGGAAGGAGCATGTCACGTAGACGAGGCGGCCACCGGGCTTCACATAATTGCAGGCGGCGCGAAGGATCATCGCCTGATCCTGAATGCGTTTCTCAAGCGCGTTGGGTTGAACGCGCCATTTCGCATCGGGCTTGCGGCGCCAAGTGCCGACGCCGGTGCACGGCGCGTCGATCATCACCAGATCCATCTTGCCTTCGAGATCGTCGAGCGATGCGTTCTCTTTCGGATGGCGCAGCTGCACGTTGCGGATACCGGCGCGATCGATGCGTGGGATCAGCGCGGAGAGACGGCGGCCATCGATGTCGTGACTGAAGATCTGGCCTTTGTTTTCCATCATCGCGGCCATGGCGATGGTTTTTCCGCCACCCCCAGCGCAGTAGTCGAGCACCTGTTCGCCGGGGGCGGCGCACGAGGCTGCGGCGGCGATCTGGCTGCCCATGTCCTGCACTTCAACCCAGCCTTTGGAATAGGCGGGGATGGCTTCGACGGCTTCGCCACGCTCGATGGAGTCGGCAGCCGGAATGCGGAAGCCGTTCTTGAGTTCTGGCATCTGGCGCGCCTTGACGCCTTCGAGAGCGCGCCCGGCTTTTTCAGGATCGGACTTCAGCGTGTTGACGCGCAGATCGATGGGCGCGCGTGTGGCCATCGCCATAGCTTCAGGCACGGCGTCGGGGCCGAAGGCGCGCTGCAGATTTGGCGCGAGCCATTCGGGATAGTTGCCCTGCACATGTGGCGGGGCGGAGGGATCGGGGGCCAGCAGAAGATTCTCGCGCTCCTTGCCCTTGAGCGGCGGCGGGGCGTGATCGTCTTTCAGCGCTTCCTCGATCTTGCGGACGTCCCAGCCCCAGGCGTGCTTCAGCGCGCCGAGCGCGAGCGCGCGCGGGCCAGTGTCTTCCATCGCGAATTCGATCGAGTTCTTGCGGCGGAGCGCATCTACGACGAGGCCAGAGATCCATGCACGGTCGCGCGAGCCGGCGAAGCGTGAACGCTTGCCCCAGTCGCGCACGGCTTCTTTCACCGGCGTGCGGCGTTCGAGAACGTCGCGCAGGACTTCGATAGCAGCCTGGATTTTACCGCCGTCTCTCATGCCAGATACTTTCTCAGGGGTGTGGCCCTGCTCCGCCATGGCGGGAGGTGAGCGCGCGGCCGATGGCGCGGACGTCCTGCAGGATGGCGTAGTCGCCTACGATGATCGCGTCGCCGGGTGCGCGATCCTTGTTCATCACGAGCATGGGGCAGCCTTGCCAGTCCGGACCGACGAGATCGACGATCTCCTTGCGGGGGCGCGGGAACGCGACGCGGCGGACATCCACCTTGTCCGCCCAGTGCGGGTTGACCAGGAGTGCGCCCTCAAGGGTCGCGCAGTCGTTGCAGTACCAATCGAAGCCGCCGTCGGGAAACGGTGCAGCAAGGATAAAAAGCTGATCTTTCATGGCGCCCTCTTAGCGCCGCGCGGACCGCCTGTCTGCCCCCGTCGGCCAGTAACCATGAGGGGCCATTTGGCCAGATTCAGACGGCAGACAGGGCCTTGCCGATGGCGGCGGGCCGATCCGCTTCGGGCAATTTGAAGAGTTCAAGCCACTGAACGCCGGCAAAGAAGTATTCGAAATCTTCGGGCGGCTGGGCGTCGGCGATGAAGACCGGCAGCATCGGCTTCTTGTAGCGATCGGCGAGGTAGACTTCGCGCTTGATGTGATCGCTCTCAAATGCGCTGGGGCTGCACATCACCATCACGCCTTTGGCGCTCTTGATGCCGCGCACGATTTCGCCGGCCCAGTTCTCGCCGGGGTTGATGCCGCCCTTGTCGATCCAGACATCGCGGCCTGCTTCTTTCACCGCAGACACGACAGGCTCGACGGCGGAATTGTCGGCGTGGGCGTAGGAGATGAAGACCACGCTGGGTGGCGGTGGCGGGGGTGTGGCCACTTCCAGTTCGATCGACGGCGCGGCTTGCGCAGCTGGAGCCGGAGACGGCGCTGCGGCGGTCATGTCTTCGTCGCGCTCACCGCCTTCGGGCTCACCGCCGCTCTTTTTCTTCGCTGAACGCATCCGCTCTTCTTTGGGCGGCGGAGGAGCGTTCCAGAACTTCTCGCTGCGCTCGCGCATGGCCTTGTTGATGATCTCGCGTGCAGACCGCTCCACCTGCGGCCAGAAGGCGAGCTTGCGACCACTTTCCATGCTGGCATCGATCGCCGCGAGATCCCGCAATCCAACCGGCAGAAAGCTATGGTCCAGCTTCACGAGAATCAGCCGGCCGTCCGCCCATGCATCGAGCATGCGCTTCTCCAGCTGCATGCGATGCGCTCCGAACACTGACTTCTGGGACCACAGCGCGATGACGACATCCGTCGCCTGCCGGAAGCGGAATCCCCGCGCGCCCGTTTCCGTTTCGGCGATGAGGCCGCGCGTTTTCAGAAAAGCCTTGAGGTCGTCAGCCGCGGCCTGATCGACTTCGGCGTGGGCGATAAAGGCGTACATGGCGTCCTCGCGGTTACGCCCCCACACCTAGCTACCATGCATTGCAGTGATTTGAAGGCGTCAGGCCAATCGTTGCGCAGACGCAGCGGACTGGCCGTAACAAGCCTTCATTTCATCACAAACTGATCAGGCGGTGGGCAGCGAGTAGTTCGGGGCTTCGCGGGTCATCTTCACATCGTGGACATGTGATTCGCGCAGGCCGGCGCCCGTGATCTGGATGAACTTCGCCTTCTCGTGCAGTTCCACAACGGTCTTGGCGCCGACATACCCCATGGCTGCGCGGAGGCCGCCGGACATCTGGTGCAGGATCGGAGCAATCGGACCTTTGAACGGCACCTGTCCTTCAATGCCTTCCGGCACGAGCTTCTGCTGCGAAACATCCTTCTGGAAGTAGCGGTCGGCTGAGCCGCGGCCCATGGCGCCGAGCGAGCCCATGCCGCGATAGTCCTTGTAGGCGCGACCTTCGTAGAGGAACACCTCGCCGGGGGCTTCTTCCGTGCCGGCCAGCATCGAGCCCATCATGGCCGACGATGCGCCGCCTGCGAGAGCCTTGGCGAAGTCACCGGAGAACTTGATGCCGCCGTCAGCGATGACGGGCGTGTTGGTGGAGTGGGCAGCGTTGGCACAATCCGCAATCGCCGTTAGCTGCGGAACGCCGACGCCGGCGACAATGCGCGTGGTGCAGATCGAGCCGGGGCCGATGCCGACCTTCACGGCGTCTGCACCAGATTCGATGAGCGCCTTGCAGCCATCAGCCGTGGCGACGTTGCCTGCGATGACCTGAACACGGTTCGAGAGTTTCTTCACGCGCTCAACAGCCATGAGCACCATTTTCGAATGGCCGTGCGCTGTGTCGATGACGAGGGCATCCACGCCTGCATCAATGAGCGCTTGCGAGCGTTCAAAGCCGGCATCGCCGACGGTGGAGGCCGCGCCGACGCGGAGACGGCCCTGCTCGTCCTTGCAGGCGTTCGGGTTAGCGACGCGCTTGTCCATGTCCTTGACGGTGATGAGGCCGACGATGTGGTTGTTCTCGTCAACGACAATCAGACGTTCGATACGGTGCTTGTGAAGCAACTTGCGGGCTTCGGCCGGGTCGACGCCTTCGCGGACAGTGATGACGTTCCTGGTCATCAGCTCGGCGATCGGCTGGTTCTCGTTCTCGGCGAAACGGACGTCGCGGTTGGTGATGATGCCGCTGAGCTTGCCGTTGGCTTCGACCACGGGGATGCCGGAGATCTGGTGGCGTTCCTTCAGCACCTTCAGCTGGCGGAGCGTTACGTCGGGGGTGACCGTGATCGGGTTGACCACCATGCCGCTTTCAAAGCGTTTCACCTGGCGGACCTGTTCGGCCTGCTGCTCAATGGTGAGGTTGCGGTGGATGACGCCGATGCCGCCGAACTGGGCCATCGCAATGGCGAGGCCGGTTTCGGTTACCGTGTCCATGGCGGCGGAGACGATCGGGACGTTAAGCGAGATTTCGCGCGTAAGGCGTGTGCGGATATCCACGTCGCCGGGGGTGACCTCGGACGGGCCGGGTTCCAGCAGCACGTCGTCGAACGTGATGGCCTGACGGATGCGGATTGAAGGGGGGTGCTGTTCCATAGACCCGTCTAGCGATTCTGCCGGGTCTTGGGAAGTGGGTTGGAAAGACATCAGCGCCGCAGCCGTTTGTGACGGCCGCGGCGCCGGAATTTACGTCGCTTTTATGCGTAACACTTACGGATTTCGTCAGCGACCTTTTGCTGCTTGGCCGCGTCGTGACCGTTGGTCTCCATCCAGTTCTTGCCACGGACCTGGCCCATGCCATTGCGGTTGATGAACCACTCGAACCCCCAATTGTAGAGGCCCGCAGCGCCAACTTCCTTCACAAGGGCCTTGGATGCGCAGGTGCAGACAGCCTCCGGGATGGCAGGGGTCGCACCTGTGCAAGCGGCGACCCATTCACCTTCGCTCGCCCACGGTGCGGACATGCCCGGCAGGACCGTGGGTTCCGGTTCGGGGATCGGCTCTGCCTTCTTGGCGGCGACCGGCTTCGGCGCTGGAGCAGATGTCTCCTTTGGCGTATCGCAAGCGGCGACAGTGAACGCAACGGCGGCAAACGCCGCCAACAGGGTAGCCCGCATCCCAAGTCCTCCCAGTTTCTGTTTGAGTCCTGTAAGATACTCTACTACCCGCCACTGGGCCGACTAGGTGTCGGACCGGCGAACAACGAGATTTCACCTGATGCCCGACGGCGTTTTTGCCGCCATCTTCGACCTCGACGGCGTGCTGACCTCAACGTCAGCGCGGCACGAGCAGTCCTGGCGCGACGCTGCGGAACGCTTCGGATTTCCCGTGACGGACGAGAGCCTGCGTGCGACGCGAAGTGTTCCGCGGGCGACTTCCCTAGCGGCACTACTGACACATGCGGGTATGGAGCTGGATGCAGCGACCCGCGAAGCTGTGATGGCGTTCAAGAATGCGCGCTATCGAGAGCTGATTGCCGAGCTGAACCCCGGGGATGCTTTTCCTGGCGCGCGCGAGGCGCTCGTGCGCTGCGGGGAGCTGGGCATTCGGGTCGGCGTCGCGTCCGCCAGCATGAATGCGCGCGAGGTTGTGCAGAAGCTGGGGTTTGCGGAGATGGTCGCGTACATCGCTGACCCACGAAACTGCGCTCCCAAGCCGAGCGCGGAGATTTATTGCATGACCTGCACTGAACTCGGCGCCGTGCCGGCGCGTACGATCTGCATCGAAGACGCCGCGCCGATGATCGCCAACCTGCGGGCGGAAGACATGTACACGGTAGGCGTCGGGGAGACGCTGCTCGGCGCGCATGAGCATGTTGCCACGATCGCCGACTGGGACGTGGCGCAGACGCTGGCTTTGCTCAAGGGCTAGCCGCCGAAACGGCGCGCGATCACGAATGTCTCGGGGCTTTCCGGGCGGCTTGCGGGCGGCTTCCAGTGACGAACGTCGCCGAAATTGCTTTTCAGCAGAGCGAGCAGATCTCCCTGTGCGCCCCCCTGGAAGACCTTGGCGACGAATGTTCCGTTCTTGACGAGATTTTCGATAGCGAACTGAGCAGCCATTTCCGCGAGGCCGACCGTGCGGATGTGGTCAGTCTGTTTGTGGCCTGATGTGTTCGCGGCCATGTCAGACAGCACGATAGTCGGTTGATCGCCGAGTGCTCGCATCAGGCGCTGGGCCATGTCTGGCTCATAGATATCGCCGAGGAAGATCGTGGCTTCGCCGACAGGTTCGACGGGCAAGAGATCAACGCCTGCAATGCGGGCGGCGCCCTTTTCCAGCGCTACCTGCAACCACCCGCCCGGCGCGCTGCCAAGATCGATGATGCGCGAGCCCTTCTTGAGAATTCCAAACTTCTCATCGATCTCAAGCAGCTTGTAGGCGGCGCGTGCGCGGTATCCTGCTTCGCGCGCACGGATGACGTACGGATCATGCAGCTGGCGATCGACCCATTCGCGGGAAGATTTGCCGAGCGTTTTCTTCCGCACCTTTTCCTTCTTCGCCATCGTGCGTCCGCCAGCTGGCGGGCGGCTGTCGGCTGGAGCTTTCCAGCGGCGCTTTCCATCGCTGTCTTCTTCAACGCTCATGCGGCAGCTTCTCCGGAAGGCGGTTTGCTCGGGCTGCGACCCTTGCCGCCCTGCCCGCGGCCTTGTTTCTGTTTCGGCGATTGGCCGCTGCCTTTGCCGCCATGCATCATCGACAAGAGGATGCCTTCGCGCAGGCCGCGATCGCCAACGCGCAGGCGGTCGGCGGGCCACGTCTGCCAGATAGCATCGAGAATAGCGAGGCCGGGCAGCATCAGTTCCGAACGACCGCCCGTTAAGCATCCTTCTTTCGCGCGGTCTTCAGGCGACAGATCATGGAGGCGCTGACGCGTGGCGACCGCGTCTTCGCGCGCCAGCCACTGGCCATCAACGACGGAGCGGACGTAGCGGTCCAGCTTCAGATGCACCCCCACGAGACTGGTAACCGTGCCGGAATTGCCGATCAGCTGGCCCCGCCCGGCGCGGAACAACGGGCCAAAGCGTGTCGCCGCATCGTTGGCGCGGAGCAGCAACGCTACATGCTCAACCATGCGATCATACCAGCCGGACTCGCGATCGGTGAACGCGTCATTGAGCGTCACCACGCCGACCGGAAAAGACGCCCAGCCGAGAATGGGCGGGCGCAACGCACAACCTTTGACGCCCTTGGCGGCGGCAGACTTCGCGTCGATCCAGCTGAGCTCAGTGGAACCGCCGCCGATGTCGATGACGAGGGCGAAGTCGTGCGTGGGGTCCACGAGATCAAGTGACCCTAGCAGCGCGTACTTCGCCTCTTCCTTCGGCGTGATCGTTTCCATGCGGAGGCCGATCTTGCGATGCACATCGTTGAGAAAGATCTTGCCATTGGCTGCCTGCCGGCATGCTTGTGTAGCAATATAGCGAGTGCGGACTGGGCGGTGCTTCTTCACCTTGTCAGAGCATTTGCGCAGCGCCTCGATCGCGCGGCCCATCGCCTTCTCCGAAAGCTCGCCACTGGTCGCCAGCCCTTCGCCCAAGGTCACGATCTGGGAAAAGGAATCGACAACGCGCAAGCCGCCCGCTCGCGTTGGCTCCGCGATCAGCAGGCGGCAATTGTTAGTCCCTAGGTCCAGCGCCGCGTAGAGCTGCGACGCGCCGCCGGACCGCCCGCGCGATTTCCCGCGCCGGGAGGAGTTGGCTGGCTTCGCCATTGGAGCGATCCGTAACTTGTTGAAGCTGCCTATAGCCCGATCTGAAGGCGATGGCACGCGAGAAGCATGGTTTACTGTCATGCTTGGTTGCGGGGCGTTAATTCTTGGGTCAAATGACCCCACGGCTCTGGCGGGGCAGATCTTCGGCGCATAGGCGCAGTTGAGAACCGCTTGCGGCCGACCGGGAAAATTCGTGGG
Organism: Hyphomonadaceae bacterium; assembly: GCA_036733305.1. Lineage (GTDB taxonomy): Bacteria > Pseudomonadota > Alphaproteobacteria > Caulobacterales > Hyphomonadaceae > UBA7672. Next base: position 20,445 of record DAINAT010000025.1, on the reverse strand, counting down.
CAATCAAGGCGAGGGGCGCCGCCGGCTATGGACTTGAACAAGGCTGCCAAATTCGGGATCGGACAACAGGTCCGTCACCGCTTCTTCCCATTCCGCGGCATCATTTTCGACGTCGACCCGGAGTTTGCGAACACCGAAGAATGGTGGACGTCGATCCCGGAAGAGATCCGCCCGGTCAAGAACCAGCCCTTCTATCACCTGCTGGCCGAGAACGATTCGAGCTATTACGTCGCGTACGTTTCAGAGCAGAACCTGCTGCCAGACGAAGCGCCGGAGCCGGTTAATCATCCGCAGGTGCCGGAAATGTTCGAGATCGACGATCAGGGCGCCTATCGCATCCGGACATCGACGGCGCACTAGCTGCGTCCTACATAACGTCCATGAGCACGCACGCCGTTGTCCGGGACGATGATTATGTCATCGACCAGAACTGGTCCGCCTATACGGCTGACGATCACGCCGTTTGGGATTTTCTCTACCGCCGGCAACGGGAGATTCTGGCGGATCGTGCGGATGATGCGTTGATTGCGGGTCATGAGACGTTGAACCTGAATCGTGGTGGCATTCCCGATTTTGCCGTCATCAATGAAGAGCTGAAAGCGCGGACCGGCTTTACGGTGGTGGCCGTGCCTGGGCTCGTACCGGATGAGGTATTCTTCAATCATCTCGCGAACCGCCGTTTTCCGGCCGGGCAGTTCATCCGTGGACGGCATCAGCTGGACTATCTGCAGGAACCGGACATCTTTCACGATGTCTTCGGACATGTGCCGCTGCTGACCAATCCGGTCTTTGCCGACTACATGGAAGCCTACGGCAAGGGCGGCCTGCGGGCCATGAAGTTCGGCAAGCTGAAGAACCTTGCGGCGCTCTACTGGTACACGGTTGAATTCGGACTCATCGAAACGCCAAAGGGCGTGCGGATTTACGGGGCCGGCATTTCGTCGTCCAAAGACGAATCGATCTTCGCGCTCGATGACCCCTCCCCCAACCGGATACGGTTTGATCTCGAGCGGGTGATGCGGACGGAGTACCGGATCGACGATTATCAGCAGAGCTACTTCGTGATCAGTTCGTACAACGACCTGATCCAGGCAACCGTAGGTTACGACTTTGCCCCGCTCTATCAGCGGCTGGCAGATGGTGTCGCCTACCCGCCAGAGGCGGCCTTGCCGACCGATGGGGTGATTAGCCGGGGCACGCAGGCCTATGCCCTAACGCAGGCAATGGCCAAGGCCACCAAAACGTCCAGCTGATCCAGATTACTCGGTGAGGCGTAGACAGGCTCAAAACGCCCTCAGCAGCGCGAGTGACCTTGTCAGACCGGCCACCCCATATCCAGCCTGACACAGCGCTTGCTGCTTGCCCCTCGTGCAGCCGGAAAGCCTCCTCATGACCACTCGTCGCCGGCGCATAGCGGTTGTGGGTGGAGGCGTTGCCGGTCTTGGCGCGGCCTGGACCCTGCGCGAAAATGCCGACGTTATCGTCTATGATAGCGCACCGCGTTTCGGTGGCCATGCCTGGACGGTGGACATCGACCACACTGGTCAGCCCTTGGCTGTCGACATCGGGTTCATCTGCTTCAATCGGCCGAACTATCCGAACTTCACGCAGCTGCTCCAGCATCTCGACGTGAAGACGGTGTGGACCGACATGAGCTTCGCGGTGACAGACCCGAACGGCTATGAATGGTCATCCGACCCGCTCGGGCTGTTTGCGTGGAAGCGCAATGCGCTTGATCCGAAATTCCGGGGGCTGCTGAGCGAGATCGTCGACTTCAACAATGTCGCCCGCGCTGAGCTGAGATCCAAATCCGCGCCGGACATGTCGCTTGGCGCATGGCTGGATGGTCATGGCTATTCAGAGCTGTTCCGCCGTTCTTACCTGTTGCCCATGAGCGCTGCGATCTGGTCGACGCCGGAACAGCTGATGCTTGACTACCCCGTACACTCCTTCCTGCAGTTCCTCGACAATCATCGGCTGATGCATCTGGTGCGCCCCATGTGGCGCACGGTTGAGGGCGGCAGCCGGAGTTATGTCGAGAAGCTGACTGCGGCGTTGGGATCATCGCTGCAATCGTCCGCGCAGATCGAAACGATTAGGCCTGCGGGCCCCGGCAAGGTGCAGATCATCGAGCGCAACAAGCCGGCGCAGGTATTCGATGCTGTCATCATGGCATGTCACGCCGATGCGTCCCGCAGCATGCTGGATCACAGCTATGACGAGCAGCGGCTTGCGCTTGGCTCAGTGAAGTTCTCGCAGAACACGGCCTACCTGCACCACGACGAAAGCCTGATGCCGCGCCGGAAGCTGGCCTGGGGATCGTGGAATGTACTGAAGGGAACTGATGACCGGGTGTGCGTCAGCTACTGGATGAACCGCCTGCAGAAGCTGCCGAAGTCGAAGCAAGTGTTCGTGACGTTGAACCCGGTTCACGAACCGGCAAAGGACAAGACGTTCGGCGTCTATGAGTTCGAACATCCAATGTATGACGGACCTTCTGCTGCTGCACGACGCGCAGTGCAGCGCATCCAGGGGCAGGATGGCCTGTTCTTCGCGGGCGCCTGGTTGGGTGATGGCTTCCATGAGGCGGGGTTGCGCACGGGCCTCGAGGCCGCGTTCGCACTCGGCGGTAGCGTACCGTGGGACGCCACGACGCAGCATCGCCACACGCTTAGACATGCACCGTTCAGCTGGACGTCCCTGTCACCAGTCGCGGCTCATATGGCGGCGCAATGACAGCCCCTGCCCGCCTCTGGTTCGGGACGACCTCGCACACGCGCGAGCAACCCTTCCGGCGCGGATTCAAACATCGCGTTGCAATGCTTGAGGTCGACATTGATCGGTTGAGCGAGGCTACGAAACTTAGTCGCCTGTTCTCGGTCGATCGCGGCAACGCAATCTCCTTCCGTCAGGCTGATTACGGCCAACGCAAGCCGGGCGCATCGTTGCGCCGCTGGGCGGAAGATCGGTTCGAGGAAGCCGGGATAGAGCTGGACCGCGGGCAGATCCGACTGCTGAGCTTTCCACGTGTTCTAGGTTATGGCTTCGCGCCGATATCAGTGTGGCTCGGGCACGACGCGCAGGGCGCCCTGCGCGGGGTGATTTACGAGGTCCACAACACGTTTGGTGAAACGCATTCCTACGTCAGCGCCTATGAAGTTGATGGTGGGCGGATGCGCGCGGGCAAGGACTTCCATGTATCGCCCTTCTTCGACGTCAGCGGTGAATACCGGTTTACCCTGAACCCCGGCGAGAACGGGTTGGGGCTGGTCGTGGAAAACATGAGCCCGGACGGACGCCGGCACGTAGCCAGCCTGTCGGTTCAGCCGACTGCTCTAACCACAGCGGCTATTTTGAAATGGCTTATTGCAATGCCCATATCTGGATTGGGCGTAATGGCCGCCATCCACTGGCAGGCCCTTCGTCTTCTGATGAAAGGCGCAAAATATCGCGACAAACCAGAGCAACGCGCAAATCGCACAACCCGGACCAAGCCGGAACATGCGGCGGACAGCGGCGTTGAAGACTTGAGGGAACGTGCATGACCCGCATGGAACGTATGGTGCTGAATGTCAGCGGACCGGCTGACCTCCACAAGCTCGACCGACTGCCAGCCAGTCTGAGGCTCACGGCCATGATCCTTAGCCGCCTGCCCCGTGGCCGGCTCGACATGACGCTGCCTGATGGTCGGACCCTGCGCTTCGGGGGCAAGGAGCCGGGGCCGGAGGCTGAGCTGATCGTCCACGACCCAACCTTTGTGCGTCAGGTTCTCGCCAAGGGTGACATCGGCTTTGCTGAGGTGTTCATGGACGGCAAGGTGAGCTCGCCCGATCTGGCGGAGCTGCTGCAGTATTTCAACGCCAACTGGGAAGAAGGCGCGAAAGTAACGATGGGAAGCCGGATCGCCGGCTTCTTTGCGAACATCCGCAAGATGCTGCGTGCGAACACCAAGAAGGGTTCGAAGCGCAACATTCTGGCGCACTACGATCTCGGCAATGATTTCTATCAGGCGTGGCTAGATCCGACGATGACGTATTCGTCGGCGATCTTCTCCTCTCCCGATCAAAAGCTCCAGGATGCGCAGCTGGAGAAATACCGCTCGATCGCGCGCAATCTTGAGCTGAAGCCGGGCCAGCATGTTCTGGAGATCGGCTCGGGCTGGGGCGGCTTCGCGGAAGTCGCAGCCAAGGAGTTCGGCGCGCGCGTGACGTCCGTTACCATATCGGATGCACAGCATACCTACGCGACCAAGCGGATCGCAGATGCTGGCCTGTCCGATAAGGTCGAGATCGTACTGCGCGATTATCGCGACATCACTGGTCAATTCGATGCGGTCGCTTCGATCGAAATGTTCGAGGCCGTGGGCGAGCGATACTGGTCTGGCTATTTCGAGAAGATCGCGCAGGTTCTGAAGCCTGGCGGTAAGGCTGCGCTGCAGATCATCACCATCGATGACAAGTACTTCGAGGAATACCGCCGGCGCGCAGACTTCATCCAGATCTACATTTTCCCGGGTGGTATGCTGCCATCGATCGGACGCTTGCAGCAGGAAACCGAGCGCGCGGGCATGACGTTCGCCGTCGATGCGATGTTCGGCAAATCCTACGCGCGCACGTTGCACGAGTGGACGCAGCGGTTCGATCTTGCGTGGGACAAGATCAAGGGCGGGAAGTTCGATGAACAGTTCCGCCGCTTGTGGCTGTACTATCTCGCCTATTGCGAAGCGGGCTTCAATACTGGCCGGATCGATGTCGGTCAGTTCGTGCTGACCAAACCCTCAAGCATCACGCCGGTAGCCATTGCTTGATCACTTCGTGCGTCTTGATCCGGTCGAACATGTCCACGATCTGGGCATGCCATTCCGGTGGCATCAACGTGGGATCGATGAGGTAGGCAACGCCGCCAACCAGAACGATCACGAAGGTGATCTGGAATATGAGGCCGAGGATCGTGCCGCTGTGCTGCGGACGCTCGCCCTTGCGGACGTAGGCCTTGCCCGCCTTGCCAGTGAGTAGCGATGTCGTGTGTTGCTGCATCGAATGACGTTCGGCCTTTTCGGCGCGCTCATTCGCGATGTCGACAGACGTATTCTTGATCTTCTTCGGCGCGGGCGGAGCCTTATCGAACCGCGGCTTCTCGCGGACCGAATGCAGTTTCGCGCGCAGATCGGCGTTTTGCGTGCGGCTTGGCGACCTTTGAGCGCTCGTCGACATGTGATCCCCTGATGCGACCTCAGGAGATTAACCTGCAATGTCTAAGGACGGCTCAGCGCCATCGCATGAATTGCGCGGGCGCTGGTAACATCTTGTTAGACGTCGAACTCGAGACCGATGGCTGAGTAGCGTTCGCGGTTGTCCTGCCAGCGCTCGGATACCTTCACGCGCAGGAACAGGTGGACGGGCTTGCCAAGGATCGCGGTCAGCTCCTTGCGGGCCGCCATGCCGATTTCCTTGATAGTCTGACCGCCCTTGCCCAGCACGATGGAACGATGGCCTTCACGCGAGACGTGGATGAGCTGCTCGACCTTTACAGCGCCATTGCCGTGGGTTTCCCACGTCTCGGTTTCGACGGTGAGCTGATAGGGAATTTCCTGGTGGAGACGGAGCATCAGCTTTTCGCGCGTGATTTCGGCGGCAAGCATGCGAACCGGAATATCGGCCGACTGGTCTTCGGGGAAGAGATACGGCCCCTCCGGCATGCGCGAAGCGAGCAGATCGGCAAGCTGCTGCACGCCATCACCGTTGAGGCCGGAGATCATGAGCACGTCGGAGTAGACGCCCGTATCGAACAGCTTCTTCGCTGCGGCGAGCAGCGCCTGCCGATCGACGAGATCGATCTTGTTGAGGGCCAGGATCGCCTTGGCGCCGAGTTCCTTGAGACGCGCGATGATGGCTTCGTCTTCTTCAGGGCCCTCATACTCGCCTGCACTTCCCGCCTGTTGACCGGCATGCGTCCAGTGACGGGCGTCGATGAGGTGGACAATGGCGTCGGCATCGCCCGCGCCTTCCCACGCGGACTTCACCATGGCGCGGTCGAGGCGGCGCTTGGGCGAGAAGATTCCGGGGGTATCAACGAGCACGACCTGGCTATTGCCATGCATCATGACGCCGCGAATAGGGAAGCGCGTCGTCTGCACCTTGTGCGTGACGATCGAGACCTTTGTGCCGACCAGCTGGTTTACCAGCGTGGATTTTCCGGCGTTGGGCGCTCCGATGATGGCGGCGAAGCCGGCGCGAGTGCCATTCACGCTAGAGTTGGTCATGTGTCTACTCCGATAGCGACCAGCATCTTCTGGGCCGCTGCACGCTCTGCGTGCTGTTTGGATGCGCCGGAGCCGGAGACGGGGCCGTGGCCCTCGATCAGCACGGTGGCGGTGAATACGGGGGCGTGGTCCGGCCCTTCGCGGGCGTCGTGGCGATAGGTGGGCGTGGGCAGGCCTTCGCCCTGCGCCCACTCCTGCAGCGCCGACTTGGCGTCACGCGGCTTGTCGTGGCTGGCCTTAAGCAGGGCTGCCCAGTGCTTGACGATAAACTTTTCGGCGGCTTTGAGCCCGCCATCGAGATAGACGGCGCCGATGACAGCTTCGGCCGCGTTGGCCAGCAGCGAGCGCTTGGCCGTGCCTCCAGTTGAACGCTCGGACTGATCGACGATCAGGTAGTTGCCAAGCCCCAGCTCGGAGCCAACCACCGCGCAGGTGTCACGGCTGACCAGCGCGTTGAGACGCGGGGCGAGCTCGCCTTCGCGAAGCTCGGGGAAGCGAACGAGCAGCGCTTCAACGATCACAAGACCCAGCACACGGTCGCCAAGGAATTCGAGACGTTCATTGCTCCATGCGGCAGCGTTGCCGTGCGCGGCGCTGCGGTGGGTCATCGCGCGATCCAGAAGAACCGGGTCCTTGAAGCGATAGGCGATCGCCGCCTCGCAGGCTTCGCGTTGAGTAGCCTCGATGCTGGGCGCAACGTTCGTTCCGCGCGCCCGATTGCGGCGGCGTTTTCCGGTATTGCTGGAGTTAGGACGCGTCACGGTTGAGACACCGTAGGTAAGGCCTCGATAATCACCTGGGCCTGCGCGTACGGATACTCGTCCGTGATAGTGAGGTGGACGAAACAGGTCATGCCCGGAGGCGTCAGCTTGGCGAGGCGCTCAGCAGCGCCGCCGCTCAGCGCGAAGGTCGGCTTGCCCGTTGGCAGGTTGACGACGCCCATATGCTGCCAGTGCACGCCGCGGCGCGGAACACCTGTGCCGAGCGCCTTGGCGCAGGCTTCCTTGGCGGCGAAGCGTTTCGCGTAGGTCGGCGCGCGTTGCTTGCGGCGGTCAGCTGTCTTGCGTTCGACTTCAGTGAAGACGCGATGCGTGAAGCGGTCGCCGAACCGTTCCAGCGACTTCTCGATGCGCCGGATGTCACACATGTCCTGGCCGATGCCGATGATCACGCGTGATCCTCGCGCCCATGACCCCGTGCAATGTCGATTTCCCGGCGCATCCGTTTTACGGCGGCTTCGAGGCCGACGAACAGCGCCTCGCCCATGATGAAGTGGCCGATGTTGAGCTCGCGCACTTCCGGGATCGCCGCGACGGGGCGAACGGTGTCGTAGGTCAGGCCGTGGCCAACGTGAATTTCGATGCCTTTGGCATAGCCGTATTCGGAGGCTTCACGCAGATGGTTCAGCTCAGCTTCCGCACCGGCCTTGTCGCCCGCGAACAGCAGTTCGACATACTTCCCGGTATGCAGCTCGACCACGGGCGCGCCCATCGCCTCAGCAACTGCGATCTGGACCTTGCTCGGCTCGATGAACAGCGAGACGCGGCTGCCGGCGTCGCGTAACCTGCGCACGAACGGTTCGACCTGCGTGTGCAGGCGCGCCACGTCGAGACCACCCTCTGTCGTCCGCTCTTCCCGCTTCTCGGGCACGAGACAGGCCGCATGCGGTTTGAAGTTGGTCGCGATGGCCAGCATTTCTTCGGTGGTCGCCATCTCAAGGTTGATCGGCAAATTGGTGGCTGCACGCACGGCCTCAAGGTCGTGATCGCGGATATGGCGGCGATCTTCGCGCAGGTGGATAGTGATGCCATCGGCGCCGGCTGCCTGGGCGATCGCAGCAGCCTTTGCAGGGTCCGGATGTGCGCCGCCGCGCGCGTTGCGGATGGTCGCCACGTGATCGATGTTTACGCCAAGACGAGCACGGACAAGCGTCATTCGTGGGCGCCTTTTTGCTTGTGTTGTTTCATGGCAACCGACATCGCGCTGAACATGTTGAAGGCGAACCACAGCAGTACGGCGAGCGTCACTGCGAATGCGCCTTCCTTGATGTAGGGCACGCCGATCGCCGCACTGATCCGCGCGCCGTTCGAGTAGACAAGCAGCAGAGCCGCCACGACCAGCAACCAGATCCTGTTTCGCTGGAAGAACTGGCTGGCCGTCACTTCAGCCCCCTGCTGCCCGGCTTGATCGCTGGCAGTTTTGCGAGTTCGGGCGGGAGGTCATTTGCATCGTAGTCGGGGAAATCGACTGCAGCGAGCGAGACCAGTTGAAGCCCGCCCACATCAGCCTTGCCGTTCGAGCGATCAACCACACACGCCGCGCCGATGACGTTCGCGCCAGCAGCCTTCAGCGCCTCCTGCGTTTCACGCATGGAGATACCGGTGGTGACAATATCTTCGACGATAACGACGCGATCAGTCGGCTCGACCGTGAACCCGCGGCGCAGGCTCATCACGCCGCCTTCACGCTCCGTGTAGAGCGAGCGGCAGCCGAGCGCGCGGGCGGTTTCATAGCCAGGGATCAGTCCGCCGACTGCCGGACCGACCACGACGTCGATCTGGCCGAACACGCCTTCGAGCTTGCGAGCAAGTGCGCCACACAGCCGCTCCGTCGTCTTGGGATGCGAGAAGACCAGCGCCTTCTGCAGGAACACCGGGCTGCGACGACCCGATGAGAGGATGAAGTGCCCTTCCAGCAGGGCGCCCACTTTGCGGAACTCGTCGAGAACGTCTTCGGTTTTCATGCGCCCGCTCTAGCGCCTTCGCGCCCGGCGCTCAACGTTTCCGGGCAATTTTTGGCTCAATCGACGCAGATCGCCGCATTAGCCTTACCGCCGGTGATCGTCTGCTTGCAGCCGCAGGGGTCATTGTTGGTCGAGCAGACGCCCGTGGCGGCGGCGCCCGCGGCCGGGAATTCTCCCCCGCTGGCCGAAACGCAGTCGCCTGCGCACTCCGAACCGTCGGTGCAGGGCTTGCCGGCATCGGCATAGGTTGTGACGCAGGCTGGCTTCTGCATGCGGCAGATCGGCTTCCATTCGCCGCCCCCGGTCTTGCAGGAGGCCTCGTCGGTGGCGTTCTCCGGCTTGGGCGCTTCAACGGCGGGGCCAGGCGCCGGATCGACCGGGGCAGGCGCTGGGCTGGGCGTGCAGGCAGCGGCGAAAGCGAAGGCGAAGGCGACGAGTGCCAGCAGTTTGCGCATGGTCTTATCCTTTTACGCGGTCAGCGGAATCGACCACTGCCAATGCACGCAGCGCCGCAACGATTTGTGTCAGGCGGCGGTTGTCTTCCACTTCGACATCAAATTCGAAGTCGAAGAAATCTGGCGACCGCTTCAATGTCTTCACGTTGATGATGTTGCCTTGGGCGTCGGAGACAGTCTTAGCCAGCAGGGCCAGCGCGCCACGGCGATTGGCTGTCGTGACATGGATGCGACCCACCGCGAGTACATCGCTGTCAGCCTTGGGCTTCCAGCGGAGGTCGAGCCAGCGATCCGCCTGGTCTTCATAGTCGGCCAAACGCGCGCAATCGATGACGTGAACCTCGATGCCCCTGTCCGGAATCAGAACGCCGATAATACGATCGCCGGGCAGAGGCGAGCAGCATTCGGCAAGATGCATGGTGACCCCGGCCGTCATCTCACCGCCGGCGACAAGATTAAGCCCTTCGACATCCGGGCTGGCCGGAATGTGGCGAGCTGGATCATCGAGACCTGGGAAGGCTTTCTCCAGCATATCGGCAGTCGAGAGGCGGCCACGACCCACAGCTTCGGCTAAACCATCGATCTTTTCGAAGCCCGTGCGATCCGCCATTTCGGCCTGGTCGACCTCGTTCGGATCGAGACCGATGCGGCGCAAGGCGTGCTCGATAAGACGGTGGCCGATGGCTACGAACTCTCCGCGCTCTGCTGTGCGCGTGAGACGACGAATGGCGGAACGTGCACGGCCAGTGACCGCGAGACTTTCCCAATGTGGTTGCGCCGCGGGGCGTTCGCCACGCAGCACTTCGACCGTGTCGCCGTTCTCAAGCACCGTGCGGAGCGGACGCTCCTGCCCGTTGATACGCGCGCCAACTGTTGTGTCGCCGATCTCGGTGTGGACGGCGTAAGCAAAATCCAGTGTCGTTGCGCCGGCCGGCAGACGGACGAGCTGACCTTTCGGCGAGAAGACGAAGACGCTGTCGCGGTACATCTGCAACTTGGCGTGCTCGAGGAATTCCTCGGGCGAACCGCCGTGCTTGAGCATGTCTGCGAATTCGATCAGCTCGCCTTCGGCATCGAGGCCCGCTTCGCGTGCGGCTTCTGCGTCGAATCCGTATTGCGAGTTCTTGTATTTCCAGTGCGCCGCAACGCCCCGCTCCGCCACCGCATCCATGTCGCGCGTGCGGATCTGCAGCTCAACACGACGGTTGCCCGGACCACGGAAAGTGGTGTGCAGCGAGCTGTAGCCGTTGGGCTTGGGAACGGAGATGTAGTCTTTGAACTTCTCGGATAGCGCCGCCCATTGCTGGTGCGCAGCGCCAAGCGCTTTGTAGCAATCCTCAGGTGTTGGGACGATCAGGCGATAAGCGAAGACGTCGCTGAGGTCGTTGAACGAAATCGACTTGTTCTCGAGCTTCCTCCACACCGAATAGGGCCGCTTCATCCGGCCCTGCAGATCGCCCCGCACGCCGCGCGCCAGCATGACGGTTTCAAGGTCGGAGCGGATGCGATCAAGAACCGAGGTGTCGTCCGACACCAGCTCTTCGAGCCGCTTCACGATGGCGGAGTGCGCGATCGGGTTCACCTGCCGGAAAGCAAGATCCTCAAGCTCCACTGCAAAAATCGACAGACCGATGCGGCGGGCCAGCGGCGCGTAGATGTCGAGCGTTTCGCGCGAAACACGCAGCCGCGATTCCTCGGTCGGCATGAACTCGATCGTGCGCATGTTGTGCAGGCGATCAGCCAGTTTCACGAGCAGGACGCGGATATCCTTCGTGGTCGCGAGAATGAACTTCTGGAAGTTCTCTGCCTGCTGCGCGGCGCGCGGGATCGCCTGCCCCTCGCGCTGCTTGGGCAGCTTGGTAACTCCATCGACGAGGTCGGCGACTTCCTGGCCGAACATCTCGCGGATTTCGCTGACGGGGACGTTGCAGTCCTCGACCACGTCGTGGAGCAGCCCCGCTATGATCGTGGACTGGTCCATGCGGATTTCGGTCAGCAGGCCAGCGACCGCAACGGGATGCGCGAAGTACGGGTCACCCGAATGGCGTAGCTGCTGGCCGTGCTTCATCACGGCGTAGACGTACGCCTTGTTGAGTTCGTCTTCAGACGCGTCCGGCTGGTAGCTCTTTACAAGATCGACAAGCTCGTTCTGGCGCAGGAACTTGCGCCGCGGCTTGGCGGCAGGTGCAGCAGCATCTGGCTTCTTGAATGGGGCGACGTTGGACGGTTGCCCCATGCCTGCCCCTTAGAAGCGCTCTTCGCGGGCCGATTCCAGCTCGACCTGGTAAGCCTTGAGGACTTCTTCTTCCGAAGCAGCCGGAGCCGCGACAAGCGCGCGCTTGTCGGCTTCTTTTTCGGCTTCTTCGCCGGGACGGACTTCCTGAAGTTCAGCGACCAGGCTGTCGCGGATGGTTTCGAGATCCACCGTTTCGTCAGCGATTTCGCGAAGGGCCACGACCGGGTCCTTGTCGTTGTCGCGATCGATGGTGATCGGCGCACCCTGACGGATCACGCGCGCACGATGCGCGGCGAGAAGAACCAGCTGGAACCGGTTCGGGACCTTTTCCACGCAGTCTTCAACCGTAACACGGGCCATTCGAGTCTCCTGTGAGAACCGCCCTCCCTACAGGAAGGGGTTCGCGGATGCAACATTAGCCTGCAATTTGGCGTTTCGGGGCGTTTTTACCAGCCCCTGCCCCGAGTTCCCTCGTAGCGCCGGGGCATTGCCGGGCCGCTTTACCGCTCAATATCGACCCACAAGGGCTAAAAATACCGGACCGGGACAACGCGCCCCGGGACCGGAGGGCTCTGTCGCTCAGGGGAAAATCCATGGCCTTCTACAAATCCGAGCGACTCGCACTCTTCATCGACGGCGCGAACCTCTATTCGGCCGGCAAGACCCTCGGGGTCGAGGTGGATTACCGGAAGCTGCTGGACGAGTTCCGTCACCGGGGCCAGCTGATCCGCGCCTACTACTACACGGCCCTGATCGAAAACGACGACTACTCGCCGATCCGGCCGCTGGTCGATTGGCTGCAATACAATGGGTTCAAGGTGGTCACGAAACCCGCCAAGGAGTTCACCGACGCGGCCGGGCGGCGGCGCGTGAAGGGCGACATGGACGTCGAAATCACCGTCGACATGCTGAACCTGGCCGCACATGTGGACCATATCGTCCTCTTCTCCGGCGATGGCGATTTGACCCGGCTGGTCGAGGCGGTGCAGGAAAGAGGCGTTCGTGTATCGATCGTGTCGACGATGAAGACCTCGCCTCCGATGATCGCGGACGAGTTGCGGCGCGCCGCGGATACGTTCATCGAGCTGGCTGATCTGGCCGAGCTGGTGGGGCGTCCGCCCCGGCAGCCGCAGATGCAACTGGCGACGGCGGGCGCAGGCGGCCGTTTGGACCATGACGAGGATGACTGATGCCGAAGGGTAGTATCGCCGCGCCGCCAGAAGCGCCGCTCGATTGCCCTCTCTGCCCTCGTCTCTTCGATTTCCGGACAGCCAACGCCAAGGCTCATCCAGACTGGTTCAACGCGCCCGTGGCGTCGTTCGGGGACATGTCGGCGCGCTTTCTGATTGTGGGCCTTGCGCCGGGACTCCAGGGAGCAAACCGGACCGGGAGGCCCTTCACAGGCGATTACGCCGGGGACCTGCTCTATTCCACGCTCGACAAGTTCGGCTTCTCGACCGGCAAGTTCCAGGCGCGTCCTGATGACGGGCTGAAGCTGAAGGACGTGATCATCTCGAACGCAGTCAAATGCGTGCCGCCCGAGAACAAGCCGACAGGGGCCGAGATCGTCACCTGCCGCCAGTTCCTGATTTCCCGGATGGAGCAGCTGCCGAACGTGAAAGTCATGCTGGCGCTGGGCCGGATCGCGCACGACAGCACGGTGCGGGCGCTGGGCGGCAAACCGACTGCCCACGTCTTCGGCCACGCCCGCCGACATGTGCTGCAAGGGCCGAACGGACCCGTCGTGCTGCACGACAGCTATCATTGCAGCCGGTACAATACGAACACGGGCCGGCTGACCGAGGAGATGTTCCACACCGTGTTCAGGAACGTCCGGAAAGATCTCGACGGCTGAGAGCCGATAGACTTCCCGTCAGTTTTCGCGTAACCGCACCCCGGATCGCGGGTATAGCTCAATGGTAGAGCAGCAGCCTTCCAAGCTGAATACGAGGGTTCGATTCCCTCTACCCGCTCCAATCCCTTCAAAATGCGACCCAGGTTGACGCCAGTGTACGGTCCGTGCTGACCGGCACGCTTAAGGTTTATTGGGACCGGCCGGGTTTCCTGCGTTCTTGACGCTGGCAGCTGAAGAAATCTCTGGCGCTTTACGCGGCCGTCAGATCAATTCCCGGCAACCGCCAGCGAGCGGAATAAGGGAGAGGACAATCATGAAACTGATCTCGAAACTGACCGCGCTTGCGGTCGGCGCCGCAGCCCTGAGTGGCGCGGCCTGGGCTCAAAAGGCTCCTGAGTATGTTTCCATTCCGATGGAGATCACCGTCAACAAACCCGCCAAGGACGTCTGGGCCAAGGTTGGTGGCTGGTGCGATATTTCGAACTGGATTTCGGCGGCTGGCAACGTGCCGTGCGAAGTTACTTCCGGCAAGGACCAGATCGGAGCGGTTCGCGTGATCGCCAAGCGCGTCACGGAAGTGCTGACCGCGAAGACCGAGCTGAGCTATGGCTACACGCAGCCGGCCGTCGAAGGAAAATTCTACAACCTCTATCACGGCTTCCTCGAAGCCCGCCCGGTCGATGCCAAATCGTCGAAGCTGATCTACACGCTCATGCTCGACGTGTCGGACAAGGCTGACCAGGCCGCCAAGGACGCTGACGTTGCTGGTCGCCGCAAGCAATTTGAAGCGGCGCTCGCGAACATGAAGAAGATTGCTGAAGCCGGCTGATCGCTGCGCCTCAGGTCCAAAGACAGCGGCCCGCTCCAACGAGCGGGCCGTTTGCTTTTGGGATCAGCGATTGCGCGACGGACGCGACGGCTTGGGCGCCTCGACCGTGCCCGGCGGCGGCACGGATGGGTTCTCGAACATCTGGCGAAGCACGCCCGGCGTCAGCGCTGCGATCGGATTGATCGAGATGCGGGCGCGGGCGAACGTGCCGCGCACGGAATAGGTCGGCGCGAAGATGCCCTCCCCCTGACGCGAGACAAACAGGTTGCCGATGATCGGCAGCGCGCCGAGCACAGAGTTGGCGCCAACAAAGGATGGCGCGAGCACGCCATCCAGCGCCAGTTCGCTGGTCTCGGGCGAGATCCAGCCGCGCGTGGTGATGCCCATGGCGGGGCCCGTCGCGCGCAGACCCGGCAGATCGATACGGCCATCGACAAAACGCACCGGCGCACTGACATCGCTGAACATCACGCCATCGCCGGACAGAACGTCCGTAAGCCCTTGCAACGAAGCCAGCGAGAAGAGCTGGGCGACAAGCGGCGCATCCTTCAGACGCACGTCACTCATGGTAACCAGCGCTTCGCCATCGCCGCCTTTGAACTTCCCATCGAAGAGAAGCTTCCCGCCGATCAGGTAGTCGGCCTTGAGAATTACGCGTGCGCCAAATCCAGCATCATCCATCTTGGCGACGATGTTGCGCGTGCCGTTGGCGGAGCTGATCGTTACGTCGAGGTTCTTGCCACGCGCGATTTGGCCCGTGATCTTGCCGCTGCGCGGACCTTCGTCATCGAGCGAGAGATTGACCTTGGCCGCAGCGATCTCGGCAGTATCGCGCACCTTCAAACGATCAGCATTGAGCTGGATATCGAAAGGCGGGCCCGGATCACCCGGACCGCCGACGGGCTCGCCAACCGTGGAAGGCTTCTCGTTCGACATGTTGAGGAAGCTGTCCATCCAGGGACTGGCGTCGAAGAACGGACCGTTGAGCGACAGCTTGTAGCCGCCATCCTGACGCCGGCTGAGCATGCCGTGCAGATCAACGCGGTCGCGCGAGAACAGGCGTTCGACATCGATGGTCTGAATGACGCCGGCATTGTCCATGCGCCCTTCGCCGATCAGTTCGAGACCGTCGGCGCGAATGTCTCCTGTGAGGACCGAGCCTTCATTGCCCTTCCCGTACCTGAACGTACCCTTTGCGGGCGCGTCGTACTTCTTGCTCCAACCGAACTCATCGAGATCGAGCTGGGCGTGGGTGAGATCGACGACGGCGGAAATGGCCGTGAAGTTTCGCCCGCCGGGGCCGGATGCCGTGAGATCGACCGCAGCTTCACCCTGCATAAAGTTGCGGACTGCAAGGCCGAAGGCGTTGAGCAGGTCCGGTGTGGCGCGAGCTCTGGCTGTGAGCTGCGCTTCTCCTTCAGCCGCGCCGGGCTCGGTGCGTTCTTTCCACTCGAAGCTGACCGGCGCAGGTCCGAAGTCGCCGCTGCCGGACAGCGTGATGCCGTTCTGATCAAGATCGAAATTCACGTTGGCTTTCGACAGGCCGAAATCACCCAGCAGGTTCGGGGCAGAGGCCGACACAAAGCCGCCGGTGATGTTGTACTTCTCCTGGTTCGGCGGGACATGGTCGAGCATGGGATGCTGGACATGCACATCGACGCTGCCCGTGCCGGTCATCTGGTCGATGGCGAGACCGTAGCGCGACCCGACCTGCAGGTGGCTCTTGTCGAGTACGCGCATTATCTGTGGCAGGCCGCCACGGCCAGAGACTTTGACATCCATGATTGCGCCACCGGGCGCAAAACGCGGCAGCACGACAGAGCCCTCGTCGACCTGCCACTGATCGAGCTTGCCGCCGGAGACATCGACAGTGAGGCTGTTGCCCTTGAGGTGGCCGACGCCGGAGACGCCCGTCACTGGCGGGAAGTCTTCCAGGAAGATGATGCTGGCGTCTTCCACCGTGAATTCGAGAGCCAGGTTCTCGTCTGGCAGGAAGCCCTTGGCGTTAGCGCCCGGCGGCCAATCCATATTGAACACGGCCTTGGTCGCCTTGCCCGCCGGAATGTTGTGGCGCACCCACTCGCGAGCGCTTGCACCAAGATCGACCGGCCAGAAGGCGACGACCTGCTGAGGGCTTATATTGCCTGTACCGACGGCGCTGACCTTAGCACCGATCTGCCGCGCCTCGCCGTCGCCTTCAAACCAGACTTCGCCAGAGGCGGCGCCCGTCAGCCCGCCCGTGACAAAGTTGAGCTTCGCGACATTGATGCGCCGCATGTCCTGCGTAATGCTGCCTTCCAGCTCGGCTGATGCGAAGCTCCACGGCGCTTCGAATATCGGCGTGAGGCCAAGCGTGAAGCCGGCGCCGGCGAGCTTGAACGGGGTCGGCGTAGCGGTGTCGCCAGCCATGAAGGCGGTGGCATTCATCGAGCCGGTGAAATCACCTGACAGCTTGTCCGAGTCGATCATCAGGCGCTCGAGCGTGATCTGCTTGGAAGCCGGGTCGTAGTCGGCATCCAGGGCAAGATCGCGGACATTTATGATCTGGTCCGAGAAGTGGGCGCTGGCCGTCACACCGGAGATGGAGAATTTGGAGTTCTGCAACCCGCCCTTCTCGGTCGCTGTGATCGAGAAGGAAGCGCTGGCCGGCTTGCCGGACGAGAAGCCATCGCCCGCATAGCCGAACATGCGAGCGATCAGCATCGGATCGACGCCCTGCAGTGTCAGCTTGCCGGCAGCGCGGGTGACTTCACCGTCGGCGACGATCGCGATGCTGATGGCGTTGGGCTGGCCGGCAAGTGCGTCGGCCAGTTTCGCAGTGAGGTTGAGAGCAACGCCGTCCTTCTTGGCGGTCCAGGTTCCGGCGAGCGGATTGGCGCTCCATTTCGTGCCGGCCTTCTGGTCGTCGACATTGAGACGGAAATTGACGAATTCGACCTGTTCGAAGTCACCCGCCGAGATCAAGGCGCGCATGGGTGTCGCCAGGGTCGACCAGTTGATGTCGCGGATCGGATCGAACGGCTTGTCGCTGGCTTCGGGTTCGCGGGCGATGACGAGATCAGCCAGGGTCCATACGCCGTCTTTCGAACGCACGATCGACGCAGTGCCATTCTCAAGGCGGAGCTGGCGGGTCTTGAACTTGAGGCCGACCAGTGACCCGGCATCGAGGGCGATCATGGCCCGCTCGGCCTGGAAGGCGACGTGATTGCTCTTGTCCATAGCCGTGAAGCCCTTCGCCACGGCTTCGACCCGGCCGCGGTCGCGGACCCATTCGAGGACGAGATTCTGGATTTTCACCGGCTGGCCGCCGCGGGCATCGGCAAGCGAGCCCTCGACCTGCGGACGGATCATTTCAAGATCGATCGGCCCTTGAGAAAGGCGCCACGCCAGGAAGCCTGCCCCTGCGAGAATCGCAAAGACAACGAAGGCGAAGATCTCGATGATGAGGAGCTTTGGGGAAATCCTCAAAGCACGGCTCCCTGCTTCCAACTCCCGGACGACCGCGACTTTTCCAGGTGAGCTGAAAGACGGTACACTACGGACACTCTTCCCAACCACAACATTACGGACTGATTGTGACACAGCTCCTCAAGCCCGGCGACCGGGCGCCCGCATTTGAACTGCCGACCAGCAAGGGAGGTCCGGCGAGTCTGGCGGACTATGAAGGAAAATTCCTCATCCTGTTCTTCTATCCCAAGGACGATACCGAGGCCTGTACCAAAGAGGCAGTCGCCTTCAGTGAGGCCTTGCCGAAATTCACCCGGAAGGGGGCTGCTGTGCTCGGGATATCCCGAGACAGTCTTGCTGATCACAAGGCGTTCATCGCGAAGCACGAGCTGAAGGTCCGGCTCGGCTCCGACGAGGACGGGACGGTCTGCAACGCGTTCGGCGTCTGGCAGGAGAAGCAGCTCTACGGAAAGCGATTCATGGGCATCGTCCGGTCGACCTTGCTGATCGATTCTGACGGCGTGATTCAAAGGGTGTGGCGAAACGTCCGCGTGCCCGGTCATGTGGACCGTGTGGAGCAGGATTTCTTGGCCCTCCGTTAACCAAATGGGGGCCATTTTTATGGAATTCCTGCGGGCAAACCTGCATGCTGCGATGCGAGGCGAAAAAGCTGTCTGCGGGGGTTCGCGTGCGCGAAGAACTGGGCTATCCATGTGTCCGCCGGGCAACAACCAGCGGGGCAACGCGGGGCTTGGCGCGTAGAGAAATTGATCGGGCTTCGTAAATGGCGGTCAAGCACCTGAAATCGAAGACGAAAGCGTTCTTCGAAAAGGCGTTTCCTGAGAGGCAGATTTACCACCGCAGCGGCGGGTCCGTGCGGTACGTTTCCATTTCGCCCTGGCGTCAGGCCACGATGGCGGGCGGGGCTACCTTGGTCGTCGGCTGGTGCCTGTTCGCGACGGTCGCGGTGCTGCTGCGCGGACCGGGAATCGACATCCAGGGCGGCTCGTCCGATCGCAAGACGGCGCGTCTCGAGCGCGACCTGCGTCAGGCCAAGGCTGCCGAGCAGACCGCGCTGCAACTTCTCGAGACCCGCACGACCGATTTCAACTCGGCAATCAACGAGGCGGAAGACCGCCACAAGACGCTGAAGCGCCTGTTGGCGAACCTTCAGGGCCAGGACACGGCTTCGGCCATCGCCCTCTCCGGCCAGAACGCTTCGCTGCTGATCGACTCGACCATCGAGGAAGGCGACCCGCGCCAGAGCCGGCCTGAAGGAGCGGAACAAGCCGCCAACGATACCGGCACCTTTCGCGCCCGCACTGACGAACTCATCACCGAACAAGCTGTCTTCCTCGACGCCTTCGAAGACGAAGCCGTCCGCCGCGCCGAAAGCGCCCGTGGCATCATCCGACTGACCGGCGTTTCGGCCGCTCGCGTGCTGGAACAGCCGGGCATGGGCGGACCGCTGGTTCAGGTTGGCCTGACCAACTCGGCCGCTACCGCCCAGCTTGAGACCGACCCGTTCAAGCGCCGCATCTATGAGGTGGAAGCCCGCCTCTATGAAGCCCAGCAGTACGAAACCGCGATCCACGCCCTGCCGCTCGGCCCGCCGGTGGACGTGCCTGATTTCCGCGAAACCTCGGGCTTCGGCTATCGTTCTGACCCGTTCAACCGCAAGACCGCCTTCCATGAAGGCACGGACTTCGGCGCCTTCTATGGCGCGCCGATCATCGCGACCGCGCCAGGCACCGTGACCTATGCCGGCGTCAAAGGCGGCTATGGCCGGGTGGTCGAGGTCGACCATGGCGGCGGGTTCCGCACGCGCTATGGCCACTTGAATTCGATCACCGTAAAAGCGGGCTCGCCCATCGGTATAGGACAGAAACTAGGCACGATGGGCTCGACCGGTCGCAGCACCGGTCCCCACCTGCACTACGAGATTTATTTCCGCGGCAAATCATACGATCCGATCAAATTCCTGAGGGCTGGCAAGCATGTTCACTAAGGGCAAATCTCCTGAAGCTCCGCCGCCGGTGAACAACGCACCGCGCCCGCCTGCCCTGCCGGAGCCGCCGAAGCGCACGGCTGCCGCACGCTCGGGCCCGTCGATCATTTCGGCCGACGTGAAGATGACCGGCACGATCGTCAGCCAGGGCGAGCTCGACATCAACGGCCAGATCGAGGGCGATGTTCGCGCCTCGGCTCTGACGGTTGGCGAAACCGGCGCCGTTAAGGGCGAAGTGATTGCCGAGTCCGTTGTGATCCGCGGCACGGTTGAAGGCCGTATCCGTGGCCGCAAGGTTCAGCTCTGCACGGGCGCGAAAGTGCGCGGCGACATCTTCCACGCTTCGCTGGCAATCGAGCCGAACGCGATCTTCGAAGGCGCGGTGAAGCACGCGCAAGACCCGATGGCGGACCAATCGGGCCAGAGCTGATAGCTTCAGGCTGAGAGACAGATTGGAAAAGGCCGCTCGCGAGGGCGGCCTTTTTGTTTTGGGCGTGCGAGGGCGTTCTCGCAGGTGGCTGCGAGGCGGTAGGCAATGGGCAATTGAGAGATGCAAGCGGAGGTCCGCGCGTGCGCAGGCATCCGCGCGAAGACGCGCAGCCCCCTCCGT
>DAINAT010000024.1:0-34853 GCA_036733305.1 Hyphomonadaceae bacterium | reverse complement strand
AAGAGATCGTTCGTTCGATCAAGAAGGGCATCTGGGCGGTCGACTTCGGCGGCGGTCAGGTGGACATCACCAACGGCCAGTTCGTGTTCCAGTGCACCGAGGCTTATCTCGTCGAGAACGGCAAGGTTGGCGCGCCCGTGAAGAACGCGACGCTGATTGGCCACGGCCCGACGGTGATGAATGCGATCTCGATGGTCGGGAACGACTTCTCGCTCGACGACGGCGTCGGCACCTGCGGCAAGGGCGGACAGTCCGTGCCGGTGGGCGTTGGCCAACCGTCGCTGCGCATCGACAAGATCACGGTCGGCGGCGCGGGCTGATCGATCGAGCAACTCAATTGAAAACGGCCTCCCCTGCGGGAGGCCGTTTTTGTTTGCAGCTTTGGCGAGAGCTTATTTCTGCTCGGCCGGATCAACAATGACTTCAGGTTTCTCCTCAAAGGCGCCGTGGGCCAGGTGCTTGAGGAAGAAGCTGGCGACACATAGCGCTGCACCGATGCCGAGACCCCACCAGCCGAGCATCTCGAAGACCTTGAGCGAGCTGTCGAGCGCGGCCTTGTTATCGAGCGCGGCGCCGGCGATCGTTTCCGTGTCCGCCATGCCCGCGATGATGCCGCTGGCATAACCGGCCCATGCATTCGCAAGGAACCATGTCGCCATCATCGTCGACAGCAGCTTGAACACGGAGAGTTTCGACACCGCCGAGAGACCGACCGGCGAGACGAAGAGCTCGCCCGTGGTGTGGAACAGATTCAGCAGGATCAGGAAGATGATCGGAACCTGGAAGGCGCCATCCGCGAACGTTGCGCCCCAGGTCAGCATGAAGAAGCCGAAACCAACCTGCATGATGCCGAGGCCGAATTTCAGTGTTGGATTGGGGTCCATCTTGCGTACGCCGAGCCACGTCCAGAGTGCTGCAAACACGGGCGCAAATATCAAAATGAAGGCCGAGTTGAAGGACTGGGTCTGCGCAGCGTTGATGGTGAAGAAGCCATCGTTCGGCAGCTGCGTGTTGCGTTCAGCGAAGAGGTTCAAAGATGAACCGGCCTGCTCAAACAGCGTCCAGAAGACGGTTGCGGCAGCGACGAGCACTAGCGCGAGGCCGATCCGTTGGGACTCATGCGAGGTGAGCCCACGCATGTTCCAGAAGATGTAGCCGAGGATCAGGGCCGAACTGATCAGCAATGCAATCGCGATGTGGATGTGTGGCTGGCTAGTGATGCCGAGCATGCTGAGATTCTTGTCCGCAAACGCGTTGAGGCTTTCCAGAATGCTCGCCGGCGGCGACTGAACAAGCAGCCACACCACACCAACGCTCAGAATGCCGCAGACATAGATGATCTGCTCGCGGCTGAGGCCGAAGGCGACCTTGGCCGCCAGTTTCTCCGGCTCCGGCGGGTTGCCGATTTCGGGTGGCAGTTGTTTGGGCCCTGACGACCAGAAGAACAGACGCTGGCGCGTGAAAACGATCCAGCCGAACAGCATGCCGATACCGGCTAGGCCGAAGCCTGCCCACCAGCCGACGCTCTGACCGAGCAAGCCGCACAGCGCACTGGCCCAGAAGGAGCCGAGGTTGATCCCGTAATAGTAGAGTGTGTAGCCGGGGTCGCGGCGCGGATCGCCTTGCGGATAAAGCTGACCGACCATCGAAGAGATGTTGCTCTTGAGGAATCCGACGCCGACGATGATCAGCGACAGCGCCATGTAAAAGATGCCGACGAACAGCGGATTGCGATCCGCCACATCGAACGTGTAGTCAGCCTTCGCGATGGTCGCTGGCAATGGCGAGTTGGCCGGCAGGCCGGTGAAGACAAGATCGCCGGCAGCGTTCGGCGTGATGCTGCATGTGGCGCCAGCACTGGCTTTGGGATTCAGCTCGCATCGCGCGTCGGCGACCGGCAGGAAGATGCGGCGGTCGCCCGCCCTGCCCTCGACTTCAAAGCGATACTCTGAGGCGCCAACTTTCATCGTTTGAACGGCAGGCTCGCCCTCGGCCGCCATGAGGACGTGGCCCGCAACGAGCAGCAGAGCCCCAAACGCAACCGACTTCTTCGTGCCGAGATAGCGGTCAGCCAGAATGCCGCCGATCAGCGGCAGCAGGTACACGAGCGATGTGTAGGCCCCATACTGCGATCCGGCGAACGCGCCCGAGAACAGGAAGTGCTGGGTGAGGTAGAAGATCAGGATCGAGCGCATGCCATAGTAAGAAAAGCGCTCCCACATCTCGGCGAAGAACAGGATGTGCAGGCCGCGCGGATGATTGCGCATCTGCGCGAAGACGGGGATCGCCGTCAGGCCCGTGATCAGCAGGCCGACAACGACGATAATGTTGAAAAATTCCATGGACCCCTCAGCGCATGCACTTGCGCTGGAGATCAACACGCGGCGGAAGCGGGCTCAACCCCCGGAATCGCCACAAGTCGGCAAGGATTTGCCCCGCAGGACCGGGATCAGGCCGGAGCGTCGATCAGCACGTCCTTGAAGGCGAGCCGCACGTCGCGCTGCCACGGGCCATTGTACATGGCCAGCAGGCGCTCGGCCGGGGTAACGCCGCTCTCGGCAATCTCTTCGAGTTCCGCCAGGAAAATCGTCTCGTCCTTGCCCGAGGCATTGAGCTGCTTGCGGCGCTTGAGGCCGGCAACCGCCAGCTTTACAGCCTCCTTGGCGAGCGCTTGAGCCGTCGTGTTGCGGATCGGCGCCTTGAGCCCCTGCACCGGAACAGCCGAGCGCAGCGCCTGACGTTCCGCCGCCGTGAAATGCTTCACGAGTTCCCAGGCTTCATTGAGCGCGGTCTCGTCGTAGAGCAGACCGACCCAGAACGCCGACAACGCACAAAGGCGATGCTGCGGACCCGCATCCGCGCCGCGCATTTCGAGGAAGGTCTTGAGGCGCACTTCCGGGAAGATGGTCGACAGGTGGTCGTCGAAATCATCCATCGCCGGCTTCTCGCCCGGCAGCAGCGAGAGCTTGCCGGCCATGAAGTCACGGAAGGAGAGGCCCGAGGCGTCGAGATACTTGCCCTCGCGCCGCGCGAAGTACATTGGCACGTCGAGCGCGTAGTCGACGTATTGCTCGAAGCCGAAGCCTTCATCGAAGGCGAATGGCAGCATGCCCGTACGATCCGGATCGGTGTCCGACCAGACATGCGAGCGATATGAGAGAAAGCCGTTGGTGCGGCCTTCAGCGAATGGCGAGTTGGCGAACAGCGCGGTGGCGATTGGCTGCAGGGCCAGCGACACACGCAGCTTCTTCACCATGTCGGCTTCCGAGCCGAAATCGAGATTGGTCTGCACCGTGCACGAGCGGAACATCATCTGGCGACCAAGGCGGCCTACCTTCGCCATGTACGCCTTCATGATGCCATAGCGGCCCTTCGGCATCATCGGCGTGTCATCGAGCGACCAGATCGGCGAAAAGCCAAGGCCGAGGAAATCCATGCCCATCGGGCCGGCGATCGCCTTCGTCTCTTTCAAGTGCTGGGTGATCTCGGCGCAGGTCTGGTGAATGTTCTCGACCGGTGCACCCGACAGCTCGAACTGACCACCCGGCTCAAGGCTCAGGCTGGCCATGTCTTTCTTGCCGCCAATGATGTTGGCGCCTTCCATGATCGGCGCCCAGCCGAACTCCGACGACATGCCTTCAAGCAGCTTCCGGATCGAGGCTTCACCTTCATACGGCAGCGGCTCGAGCGTCTTTACATCGAAGCCGAACTTCTCGTGCTCGGTGCCGATGCGCCAATCGGCCTTCGGCTTGGACCCGCCCGCTAGTCGTTCAACGAGCTCACGCTTGTCGCGGATACGCGGCGCGGACTCGTCGATGTCGCGAGTGGGTGTTGTCATGCGATAGTCCCCGAGCCGGTCCTCACCAGCCAGATAGGTACGCCCGGATAGGTGCGCCAGCGCGGCCCGTCAAATGTTCGGTTGGTGAAGGAAAACTATTGGATCGTTTAGCCTAGCGCCGCCAGTCGCCCCGGACAGCCTGCCATAACGCCAGAGCGGCAACGGCCGCCGTCTCCGCGCGCAGGATGCGCGGGCCCAGCCCAACCGGCCTGACAAACGGGAGTTGTCGCAATCTTTTGCGCTCGGCAGGCGAGAAGCCACCTTCAGGTCCGATAAGAATCGCAGCCGGCGAATCCCCTATCCCTGCCAGCACTTCAGCCATGGGCCCGGCTTTGCCCGTCTCGCCGCCCCACGGCCGGCCGCCATCGTCACCCGCCTCGTCCGCGTAGATCAACAGACGCGCCGAATCCCATTTCGCCAGCAGCGAATCGAGTTTCACCGCCTCGTGCACGGCGGGCACATCCAGCCGTTCTGTCTGCTCAGCCGCCTCGATCGCGAGCCGCGCCAGCCGATCGACCCGCACCGTCTTGGAATCGGTACGTTCGGTTATGACAGGCAGGATCTCGGCCGCGCCAAGTTCCACGGCCTTCTCGACTAGGAAGTCCGTCCGCTCTTTCTTCAGGGGTGCAAACAGCAGCCACAGGTCCGGAACAGCAGCCTGCTCGCGCACCCGCGCGCCCAGCGTTAACCGCGCTGTGCTCTTGGTGCTGGCAGAGACGCTGGCGTCGAACTCGCCATCCCGACCGTTGAATATGCGCACCGGATCGCCGATCTCGAGCCGCAGGACGCGTGTCAGGTAATGCGCCTGATCCCCGTCGATCGGGATATCCGCGCCCTCCGCCAGATCGGGGGCGACATGAAGCCGGGGTGTCGCGCTCATGGCTCTGCGCTATATCGGGCTGCCAGCGTCGTGCAAGGATTTTGGCGTAAGGACCCGATGTGACCGAACCAGCCGTTCAGACCACTGCAACGCAGACAGCTCCAGCCGACGCCGTGCGTGGATCGTGGGTCACGCGGGCCCCGGCGTTTGCGCGGCCGTATCTGCAGCTGTCGCGGTATGACCGGCCAGCAGGGTTCTGGCTGCTTGGCCTGCCCTGCCTGATGGGGCTGGCGTTGGCGCGAACACAGACTGGCTTCCTGCTGTCGGATGCGTGGCTGGCCGTGCTGTTCGCCATCGGCGCCATCGCGATGCGCGGCGCAGGCTGCACCTATAACGACATCCTCGATCGCGACATCGACGCGAAGGTGGCGCGCACGGCGCTGCGCCCGCTGCCCTCCGGCGCGGTGTCGCTGAAGAAGGCCTGGCTCTGGCTGCTCGCGCAATGCGGCGTTGGGCTCGCCGTGCTGCTCTGCCTGTCCGACTTCGCCAAGCTGGTGGCGCTCGGCGCGATCCCCATGGTGGCGCTCTATCCGCTGATGAAGCGCATCACCTGGTGGCCGCAGGTCTGGCTCGGCCTCACCTTCAACTGGGGCGCGCTGGTCGCGGCCGCGGCAACGCAGGGACAGATCGGCCAAGCCGACGCCCTGCTCTACGGCGCGCTGATCTTCTGGACGCTCGGCTACGACACGATCTACGCCATACAGGATCGCGAAGACGACGCGCTGATTGGCGTGAAGTCGACCGCGCTGCGCTTCGGCCATCACATCAGGCACGCCGTGACGGTGATCTACCTGCTTACCATCGCGCTCGTCGCGCTCGCCGGTTACGTCGCGGCCGGGCTGTATGGCGCCGTTGCGACGGTCCCGTTCGCGCTGCATCTTGTTCAGCAGGCTATCAGGCTCGACCCCAAAAACGGTGGGCGGGCACTGGCGCTGTTCCGGGCCAATCGCGATGCCGGCGTCTTGTTGGTTGCATGCTGGGCCTTCATTGCGGCCACAAACTAGCCGATACTCCCGCCAAATCGGGAGACGGACATGACTGACGACCAGCAACCCTCGACCAAGCGCAAGCCAAACCGAGCCACCCTTATCGGCGTCGGCGTCGCCGTTGCAGTCGGCGCGGGCGCGTTTGTCGTCTTGAACTCCAACCAATCGACATCAGACGAACCAGCGGTCGAAACGGCGCAAGCCGCCGCTCACGAGGCTTCGAGCGTCCAGACCGCGCACTTCAGTCAGACCGACGATGCGCCAAACGCGCCGCAAACTCCGCCGCCTCCGGCTGAGGTCACGGGGGCGTTGTCTGCGGATGGCGGCTCAGTGAACTTCAAAGACGAGACGTTGACGTTCGACGCCACCTTTCCGCCAGGCCCAGCCAACGATCCGGCGCTGACCGCGATCCGCAACGACGCCCTCACCTTCCTCGCCTCTCGCAAGGCGCAGGCGCGCGCGACCTTCGATGAGATGAAGAAGGAAGGAAACACCGGCCCGGCCTGGCCGTGGGAAGTCATGATCGGCTGGGAATATACTGCCAGGGCTGGCGACATTATCAGCCTTGCGGGGTCCGCCTTCGAGTTTTCTGGGGGTGCGCATGGCAATGTGCAGTTCGACACGCACGTTGCGCGGACCAGCGGCGCCGCGTTGAAAGTCGGCGACATGCTTCAGGGCGGTATAACGCCGGCGCTTGTCATCGGCATGTGCGAAGCACTGAAGGTCGAGAAGGTGAAGCGCATTGGCGCTGCCACCGTGTACGACGATGCGGTCAACTGCGCTGGGCCGAATGCCAATGTGAAGATCGAAGAGGCAAAGCTGGCGCTCGCCTCCTCTAGCGAGAACAACAAGTTCGGCGGCATCCTCGTCTATTGGGGACCTTATGCGGTCGGCCCGTATGTCGAAGGCCCGTACGAAGTGGTCGTGCAACAGGAAGTCTTTGCGCAAGACCTCAGACCGGAGTTCAAGCCGCTGTTCGGCGGTACGGCGCCGCCCGTGTAGGACTAACGACGCGCGCGGAAGAATGACTTGAGCAGGGCGGAAGCTTCGTCAGCCAGCAGCCCGCTTTCGACGACGGGTCGCGAGTGGCAGGTCGGCTGCTCGAAATAACGTGGGCCGTGTTCGACGGCACCGCCCTTGGCATCTGACGCGCCATAGACGACCCGCCCGATCCGCGCGTGGCTTATTGCTCCCGCGCACATGGCGCATGGTTCGAGCGTCACATAAAGCGTCAGCCCCGAGAGCCGGTAATTCTCAAGCTTCGCGGCTGCGGAGCGGAGCGCGAGCACCTCGGCATGGCCGGTCGGATCGTTCAGCCGGATAGGTTCGTTGTAGGCTTCGGCCACCACTTCGCGCGTTGCGGGATCAACCACGACAGCGCCAATCGGCGCTTCGCCCACTTCGGCGGCGGTCTGCGCCAGCGCCATTGCCCGCCGCATCATCTCAAGGTCGAAGTCATCGGCCATCCAGCCCCATAGCATTTCGGCAGCGGGATGCTAGACGGACGCCCATGCGCATCGTCGGCGGCACATTGAAGGGACGCACCATTCGCACGCCGGAAGGCCGCGACACCCGCCCCACATCCGACCGCGCCCGCGAGAGCATTTTCAACATCCTGGCTCACGCCGACTGGGCGCCGTCTCTTGAAGGCGCCCGGATCATCGATGCTTTCGCAGGCTCCGGCGCGCTGGGTTTTGAGGCTGTGTCTCGAGGCGGAGCCTTCTGTCTGTTCGTCGAAACCGAAGCGACAGCGCGCGGCTGCATCCGGGACAATGTCGAAGCTTTTCAGCTCTTCGGCAACACACGCATCCACCGCCGCTCGGCCACCGACCTCGGACCCAAGCCCGCTGGACTTGGAGCCCCGTTTGATCTCGTCTTCATGGACCCGCCTTACGCCCAGGGCCTGGTCTCGCCCGCGCTCGACCAGTTGCTCAAAGGCCAGTGGATTACACCCGATGCGCTGATCATAGCTGAAGTCGGGAGCCACGAGCCCGCGCTCGAAGCGCCCGGCTGGGAAATCCTGGAAGAGCGCACCTACGGCGCAGCCCGCGTTTACTTCCTGCGGGCCAGCGCCTGACCTTTCGGCAGCGGCGCGAACGGTGAAAAGACAAACGCCAGAAGCAGACCGATGATCAGCAGCTCACTCGATGCACTTGCCGTGAGTTGAGCCGGCGACCAGACGAACAGCGCAATCGATGACGGGCCCTGGTCCGCGCCTGCCACCGTCAACGCGCCGATATTGTTGATGAAGTGGAACCCCATCGCCGCGGCAAGGCTTCCCGTGCGCCAGACCATCGCCATCATCACCATGCCCATGATCGTCGCAATCGCCACATAGAAGAGCGCATAGGTCAGATCGGTCGGCGAGTTCGCAGCATGCATAAGGCCAAACAGCACTGACGGAATGAGGCCCCACACGATCGGGCTGCCAAAACGCGCCGCGAGTTGTTGCGGGAGGTAGCCCCGGAACACCAGTTCCTCGCTGGCCGCCTGCACGAACACCACGACGGCAATCGGCGCGAGCGCCAGTAACCACGTCTCCAGCGCCAGATCGGATCTGCGCGGAGCATTCCCCGACACAAAACTCCACCCCATGCTGACAACCAGATATCCAGCCGCAATCAGGCAACCTGCGCCGAACTGCGAGAGGCTGAACCGCCTGTTCGACGACACGACCGACATGAACGGTCGCTTGTGTATCCACCTGGCGACAAGCCAGACGCCAAGCGTGAAGCCCCAGATCGTGCCCAGCGCGATCAGCAGCATCGTGATCGTGTCAGCATAAGTCAGCGGGATGGCCGCCATGCCGAACATCGCTTGAAACGCTTCCGGCTGCACCAAGCCCAAGCCGATAGCGCCGAACATCAGCGCCATCGTCCACACGATCCAGACCACACCGATCAGGATGACGCCGACAATCGTGCGCCAGATTTGCGCGCGTGGCTGCGCGGCATCGACCCATTTCTGGAAAGGTGTGTCGTTCAGCTGGAACGGTGTCTCGTCAGGCAGATCAGTCATGATAACTTACGGCAGCAGGATCGTGGCGCCGCTGGTTTTGCGGCCTTCCAATGCGCGGTGAGCTTCGGCTGCATCCTTCAGCGCGAAGCGCTGGCGCACATCCGCCCTGATCGCACCCGCCCGCATCGCGCCCCACACAGCAGCAGCCCCACGCTCAAGATCCGAGCGTTTATGTGTAAAATGGAACAGGCCCGGTCGCGTCATGATCAGCGATCCGCCTTGATTGAGCCGCCCCGGCGGGATCGGATCAGCAGGACCCGATGCGTTCCCATAAGTAATGAACCAGCCGCGCGGCGCCAGCGACTTCAGGCTCGGCTCTGCCGACGTCTTACCGACACTGTCATAGACAACCGGCACGCCCTTGCCATCGTTCAGCTCTTTCACGCGCGCCGGCACATCTTCATTGGCCAGGATTGTTTCCCAGCAGCCATATTCCTTTGCGAGCGTCGCCTTCTCTGGTGTCGACACCACGCCTATCACCCGTGCGCCCATGGCATTGGCCCACGGCACCAAGATCGACCCCACGCCGCCCGCCGCCGCCCACACCACGATCGTCTCACCGGGGTTGAGCCTGCGGATCTCGAAAATGAGCATCCAGGCAGTCAGCCCCTTCAGAAACACCGCCGCCGCATCCTCGTCCTTCACGAAGTCGGGAACAGTGATCAGCCGGTCGGCCGGTGCATTCCGGTGCGACGCGTAGGAGCCAGCGAGCCCGTTATAGACGACCCGGTCGCCCACCTTCAGGTTTGCCACGCCCTCGCCCAGCGCCTCGACCACGCCGGCCGCCTCGACGCCCAGCACAGCCGGCGTTGGTCCCGGGTACAGCCCGGTCCGCGTATAGACATCGATAAAATTGAGCCCGATCGCCGTTTGCCGCAGCCGCACCTCGCCCGCCGCAGGCGCTGCAAGCTCAACTTTCTCGAACTTCATTTCCTCAGGCCCGCCATGGCTATGGATGCGGATGACGTCAGCTGTGGACATGGGGACCTCGTCAGGTTGCCGGAGGGCTTCAGACTCATGTCTAACCCCTTCCATGGACTTGTTCGAGCCAACCTTCGTTGAGATTGTCTGCGGAATTGATGAAGCTGGACGCGGCCCTCTAGCTGGTCCCGTCTGCGCTGCAGCGGTCATTCTCGACCCGAAACGCCCGATCGAAGGCCTGAACGACTCCAAGCAGCTTAGTGAAAAGCGCCGCGACGCCATCGCCCCGCTGATCCGCGAAAACGCCATCGCCTGGGCGATCGGCTGGGCCAGCGTCGAGGAGATTGACGAGATCAATATCCGCCAGGCGAATTTCCGCGCCATGAAGCGCGCCTTCTCCGGACTCGCGGTGAAACCCTCTCTTACCCTCGTCGATGGCAAGGACCCGCCGCCGCTTGCCTGCAAGGTCACCACGATCATCGGCGGCGACGCGCTGGAGCCCTGCATTTCCGCCGCTTCGATCCTCGCCAAGACCGCACGCGACGCGCACATGGTGGAACTCTGCGCCCAGTATCCGGGCTACGGCTTCTCAAAGCACAAGGGCTACGGATCGGCGGCCCACATGGAAGCGCTGAAACGCCTCGGGCCCAGCCCTGTTCACCGCCGCACGTTTGCTCCAGTGCGTGCCTTGCTGGATGGCGCAGCCTAGCGTCGCCCGAACAGCTTCTCGATATCCGCCAGCTTCAGCTCGACATAGGTCGGGCGTCCATGGTTGCACTGGCCCGAGTGTGGCGTCGCTTCCATCTGGCGCAGTAGAGCATTCATCTCGTCCGCCGTGAGCCGCCGCCCCGCGCGCACAGAACCGCGACAAGCCATGTTACCCATCACCTCTTCCATACGCTCCTTGAGCGCGAGGCCCGCTTCGTATTCGGCGAAATCATCCGCCAGATCGCGGATCAAACCCTTCACATCCATCTGCCCGAACAGCGCTGGCGTCGCACGCACCGCGACAGCCCCGCGCCCGAATGGCTCGATCTCCAATCCCATCGCCAGCAGCTCGTCTGCGCGATCCAGAATGCGTAGCGCCTCTTCCTCGGACAGCTCGACAATCTCGGGGATCAGCAGTGCCTGCCGCTTCACGCCATCGCCAGCCATCTGCGTCTTCATGCGCTCGTAGACCAGACGCTCATGCGCGGCATGTTGATCGACGATCACCATGCCGTCAGTCGTCTGCGCGATGATGTAGGTCTCGTGTACCTGCGCCCGCGCTACGCCTAACGGCGGCGTCTCAATCGTCGGCTCCGGCGTGGGTTCCACCCGCGCACTCGGCTCATGCGCGAAGGCATCGAACGTTGCAGGCGCGTTGTCCGACATACCTGTGAATTGGCCCGTGAACGATGCGGCATATTCCGGCGACGCAACCACAGGTCGCGCAGGCGACCAGCTTGTCTTGCCTGTATTCCACGGCAGCGACGGCGCCACGTGGCTCGTCGCTGCGCCCAGCGCCGCGCCCGCAACAGTCGTGCTTGCCCGATGGCCCGCCGCCGCCAGCGCATGGCGCAGCGCGCCGATCATCAAACCGCGAATGTTGGCGGCATCGCGGAAACGCACTTCCGTCTTGGCCGGGTGTACGTTCACATCGACCTGCATCGGGTCGAGATCGACGAACAGCACCGCCATCGGATGCCGGTCACGCGCCAGGAAATCCTGATACGCCGCGCGGATCACGCCTACCAGCAGGCGATCCTTCACCGGCCGGCCATTGACGAACAGATACTGGTGCTGCGCCGAGCCACGATTGAATGTCGGCAGACCGGCAAAGCCCGACACCCGCACCCCTTCGCGCTCGGCATCGATCTCGACCGCGTTCTCGCGGAACTCCTTCCCCAGCACCGCGCCGAGCCGCTTGAGACGCGCATCCTCGCCCTGCTCGGCCAGCAACTTGATGACCGCCCTCTCTTCCGTCTCGAGATGGAAGGCCACATCTGGCCGCGCCAGCGCCAGCCTGCGTACGCTATCGGCAATCGCCTGCGCCTCTGCCCGTTCGGTCTTCATGAACTTCAGGCGCGCAGGCGTCGCATAAAACAGGTCACGCACATCAACGCGCGTGCCATTGCTCGTCAGCCCGCTCCACGCCGCTGGCTTCGGCCCGTCAATCTTTCCGGCATCGACGCCAATCTCGAACGCGCCATCCGATCCCTTCGCCCGACTCAGGATCGACAACCGCGACACCGAACCGATCGACGGCAGCGCCTCTCCCCGGAAACCCATCGTGCGAATGTCCAGAAGGTCGACATGGCCATCATCGTCCGCTGTCAGCTTCGATGTCGCGTGCCGCTCGATCGCCACGGGCAGCTCGTCTGCGCTCATGCCGTGGCCGTCGTCTTCGATCATCAGACGCGTCAGCCCACCGCCTTCGATGCGGATACGCACCGACCGCGCGCCTGCATCCAGCGCGTTCTCAATCAGCTCCTTGGCCGCCGCAGCCGGGCGCTCGACCACCTCGCCCGCAGCAATGCGGTTCACCGCATCCGGTGGCAGCCGGCGGATCTTTCCAGACGGTGGTTTCAGGGCTGATTCGGCCATCGGCCGATCGTAAACTGCCGTCGCCCAGTCACGAAGCCGGAAACCTCACGGCGATGTTGCGGCCTGTGCACAACTTAGATCATTGCCGCGCCGCGTCGCTATCGGAGCCCAGCGCCTATCTGGACGGCTGGCCGACCATTACAAAAGTGAAGGCCTCGGGCTTCATGTAGGTAGCAGCCACCCGCTTCACGTCCGCCAGCGTTACGGCTTCGAAATAGCTGTTGCGCTTCTCGACATAATCCGCCGGCATCCCGTCCTGCTGGAAGCCAAGCAGGTTTTGCGCAATCTTGCGGTTGCTGTCGAAAGCCAACGGGAAGGCGCCGGTGATATAGGCCTTGGCATCCGCCAGCTCATCTGCCGTCGGCCCATCCTTGCCCAGCCGCCCGATATTCTCGCGGATCAGCTTCACGACCTCATCCGCCTTGTCGTTCATGGTCGAACTCGACCCCTGCCACCGCCAGAAGTGTGGCCGGATATCCAGTCCCGTGCCGATGCCGTAGGTGAGCCCGCGCTTCTCGCGCACATCGTCCGTCAGGCGCGAGGAAAACGTGCCCCCTCCAAGAATGTAGTTCAGCACATAGGCCGCATAGAAATCCGGGTCCTCGCGGCGGATGCCCGGCCCCGAAAACATGATCAGCGTCTGCGGCTGCGGCAGCTGCTTCACAATCGGCTGCGCCGCCGCAGGCTTGGCAACTGCATCCGGGATATCCGGCATCGAAGCGCTCACCGGCAACTTACCGAACACCTGATCCAGCTTCGGCGCCAGCTCCTCCGCACTGATGTCCCCCACCACGGCGACCAGTAGCTTGTCCTTGGTCATCTGCTGCGCCATCAGCTGCCGCAATTCGCCGCGCGTGATCGAGCTCACTGTCTTCGTCGTCGGCACGCGCGCATAGACATGATCTGGGATCAGCTGGGACGTCATCGTCCGGCTTGCCACGGTCTTCGGATTAGTCTCATCGGCTTCCAGCCCCGCGATCATCTCGCGCTTGGCTCGCTCGAATGGCTCACGATCCAGCCGAAGGTCCGAGAACGCCAGGCGCAACATGTCGAAGCTCTGGTCCGACGTTTCCTTCAGCGTGGTCATCCCGCAGCTGCTCCAGTCAGTCCACGCGCCGCAGGAGAAGTTCATGTTGAGGTCGGCCATGCGCTCGCCATAGGCGGCTGTATCCAGTCCGCCAGCGCCCTCATTCATCATGTAAGCCAGTATCCAGCCGATTCCGCGCCGCTCAGCCGGCTCGATCGAAGCACCACCGCGCCATGAGAACTCCATCGATATGATGGGAACGAAGTCTTCCTGCACCAGCCACGCGGTGATCCCACCGGGCGATCTCACAACCTGTATGTCCGCCAGAGACGAACGATCCTTCGGCGCAGCCGGCATGACTGGCACAAGCGGAGCGACAGGCGCCACCGGAGCTACGGGCGCTTTCGGCGCCGGGGCGCGCTGTTCGGTTCGCACGCTCACAGCCACGCAGCCCGCCAACACGATGGGTAATATCAACGCAACCATCACCGCGCCGAGCCGCCGCATCACTTGCCCTCCGGCAGCAAGACTGCGTCGACATGATTGGCGCCGAGATAGAAATTCATCACCCGCTTTACATCCGCAGCCGTCACCGCGCGGATGCGCTCGTCCCATCCAGCAACCTGCTCGGCCGACTGCCCCGCCGTCAGCAACTCGCCATACCAGCGCGCCAGCGCCATCTGATTGTCGCGCGCAAAGATCGAAGACGCCGCAATCGACTCCTTCGCTCGCACCAGCTCGTCTTCCGTCGGCCCATCGCGCAGGAATCGACGGGTCACTCGCGCCGCTACCTCTTCCACCTCCGACACAGACACGCCCGGCGACGGATCGGCGCCGACCACCACAACGCCTCGCGCTTCCGTCTCGATCGAATAGCCATGGCTCATCACCGCCAGCCCGCGCTCGTTGAGCTGCCGATAGATCCTGCTCGTGCGTGCGCCCGCGAGAATCTCGATCCCGACTTGCAGCGCCTCGACATCCTTGTCGCCGATCGCCACGCCAAGCCAGCTCCGCCACCACGACGTCTGCCGGACCTTGGGATCGGTGTGGGTTACAGTCACATCCGCTTTCAGCGGCTGAACGTCCGGCCACTTGCGCACTTTCAGGTCGCCGCGTGGCGGCACGACGCCATAGATCTGCTCGGCCAATGGCTTCAGCTCCGCCGCGGTGATGTCGCCCGCCACCACGAGGATCGCATTCTCCGGCCCATACCAGGTGCGATACCAGTTCGCCGCATCGGCGCGCGTCAGCTTCGCCAGCTCGCTCATGTGGCCGATCACCGGGATCGCATAGGGATGCCCAGCATAGAGCTTCGCATAGACCATCTCGTCGAGGATCGCCGCCGGACTGGACTCTACCGTCTGCCGCCGCTCTTCCCGCACAACGCTCAGCTCGGGGATCACCTCTGCATCACTGAGCTTCAGGTGAACCATCCGGTCCGCCTCCATCCGCATCATCTGCGGCAGGCGATCACGCGCCACGCGGAAGAAGTAGTTGGTGAAGTCCAGCGCGGTCGAGGCGTTATCCTGCCCACCATTGCGCGCGACGATCTTGGAATACTCACCCGCCTTCAGCTGGTCCGTGGCCTTGAACATCAGGTGTTCGAGGAAGTGCGCGATGCCAGACTTGCCCTTCACCTCGTCCGCAGAGCCGACGCGATACCAGATCATGTGGGTGACCACCGGCGCGCGATGATCCGGCAGAACCACCGCCGTCATCCCGTTTGCAAGCCTGAAGGTCTCGGGCTTCCACTCGGGCTCCGTCTGCGCGCTCGCCGGCAAAACAACACCGGCCGACAGAACGACAAACGCCGCCACGGTGAAAACCGCGGCGGCGAAATTGCGTACGACACGCGCGATCGCGGGCCTAGATCTCAGATCAGAGCCCCGGAAGCTTGCTGGTGTGTTTCGGCTGGATGATCACCTTGCCGCCGCCGGTGATGTCTTTCAGCGACTCCTGCTCAGTACGCAGGCGCTCCGCCTCGGCAGCCGCATCAAGCGTCGGATCGTTCGGCGAGGTCTTGCCGAAGTTCAGGATGGTGTCGGTGAAATTGCGGCTCTTCCGCAGGATCTGGGCATTGTCGTAGTCGACCGCGCTGCGGATCGAACGATCCAGCGCATCGCCACCTGCGGCGCGAACAAATGCCTTTTCGCCCTCGCTGGCGTCGCGGGCATTGTCGACGCCGAACACGGCCATGCGGGCCTGAGTTTCGGTCGAAAGCTCCTGCGGGCGCGACGAGCCGGGGGTCGGCGGGCGGAGGTTGTATTCCGGCGGAACCGTCAGCGGCGCCTTCCGCACAACGCGGAACTCGTCTGGGGTCGTCATCGAGCTGCACGCAGTCGCGCCCGTGGCGGCGATGGCGGCAAGGCTCAGCAGTGCAATACGCTTCACGAAACTCTCCTGTGCGGCGGACGCCGACTCCGACCTTCTAGCCTGCCCGTTTGCGTCCGGCCAGAAGCTGATCCACCAGCAATGCGGCAGCCCCAAGGCTGATACACGCATCTGCGACGTTGAAAATCCATGGGAAACCGACCGGCCAGCCGCCGATCTGCATACCGAACCACGGGCCTGAAAAATCAAGGAAATCCACGACAGCGCCGAAACGGGCCCGGTCGATCAGGTTACCCACAGCCCCGCCCACCACCAGCGACAGCGCCAGAGCGGTCATGAAACGCTCGGCCCGCAGCAACCAGAATGTGAAGCCGACCGCGATCAGGCCGATCATGGCGAACAACCCCCAACGGGCGAGTCCCTCAGCCTGCATCACCCCGAAGCTGACACCCCGGTTCCACGTCATGGAGAAGTCAAACAGCGGCGACACCTCGATCCGGCCGCACATCCGGTTTTCCTGCAGACAACCCAGAGCGTTCAACTCCGGCGTCCCCAGAACCCATGCCTTGGTGATCTGATCGAGCGCGATCATGGCAAGGATAAGCGGGATGCCCCAGCGCCAGGCGCGGGTCATTTTCTCGCGTGAAAGCCAGTCCATCGTAACGGCCATGCTTATTCCCTAGGAACCACGATACTCACGCACCGCCGCCGCATCGCGCGGGGTGATGTCCGGAAACGCCGGATCGGCAGATGACGGGGCGAAGTATTTCCACGAACGGGCGCACTTGATCCAGTCACCCGGCACACGCGCGCTGCTGACAGTGACAGAGCCCGCATCGCCGCCCGCACCCAGCTTCGCGTCAGAGGTGATGAAGATCTCGGCGGCATCTTCGCCGTCAAAAGCAGCCATGGTGGTCGCATCACCGATCGCGACCGATACCGCAGCCTCCAGCGACGAACCGATCCGCTTCTCCCGGCGCTCGACTTCCAGCGCCTCGGTCACGGACTTGCGAACCTTGAAGATCGCATCCCACTTTGCGGCCAGCCCGGCATCGAGCCATTCGGCCGGCGTTGTCGGGAACTGTTGCAAGTGAACCGAGCCCTTGCCCGGATGACGCTGCTCCCATGCTTCTTCGCAGGTGTACACCATCACCGGCGCGAACCAGATGGTCAGGCGGTCGAACACCTCGTTCATCACCGTACGCACAGCACGACGACGAACCGACGAAGGCGCGTCGCAATACAGGCTGTCCTTGCGGATGTCGAAATACACCGCCGACAGGTCCACGACGCAGAAGTTCATCAGCTCGTGGAAGGCCTTCTTGAAGTCATAGGCGTGGTAAGCCTTGGTCACCAGCTCATCGAGCTCGGACAGGCGATGCAGCACCCAGCGCTCCAGACCCGGCATGTCCTTGTAGGCCACGCGCTCCTTCTCGTCGAAGCCATCGAGCGCACCGAGCAGGTAGCGCATCGTGTTACGCAGCTTGCGATAGCTGTCGCTGTTCGCCGTGAACAAATTCCAGCCAAAGCTCGGATCATCCGCATAGTCCGACGACGCCACCCAGATCCGCAGGATGTCCGCGCCGAATTTCTCGCAAACTTCCATCGGCGAGATCACGTTGCCGAGCGATTTCGACATCTTCTCGCCGTCCTCAGCCTGCACGAAGCCGTGCGTGACGATGCCGTTGTACGGCGCACGTCCACGCGTCGCGCAGCTCTCGAGCAACGACGATTGGAACCAGCCGCGATGCTGGTCCGAACCTTCGAGATAGATATCCGCGGGCCATTGCAACCCGCGATCTTCCAGCGTGAACGCGTGCGTCGTGCCTGAATCGAACCACACATCGAGAATGTCGTTGATCTTCTCGACCTTGGCCGCGTCATAGCCCTCGCCGAACAACGCCGCCGCATCGCCGCCGAACCACGCATCCGCCCCGCCCTCGCGAACGGCTTTGGTGATACGGGCGTTCATCGCGTCCGTGTTCAGGATCGCGCCCGTCTCACGTTCAACGAACAACGTCAGCGGCACGCCCCACGCACGCTGGCGCGAGATCAGCCAGTCCGGACGCTCTTCCACCATCGCGCGGATACGCTGGCGGCCACGTTCCGGCGTGAACACCGTATCGTCGATCGCCTGCAGGCACAGCTCGCGCAGCGTCTTGCCTTCCTTGCCGGCCAGATGCTCCAGCGGCCTGTCCATCGCGATGAACCATTGCGACGTCGCACGCC
The DNA here is from genome assembly GCA_036733305.1 of Hyphomonadaceae bacterium. Taxonomy (GTDB): domain Bacteria; phylum Pseudomonadota; class Alphaproteobacteria; order Caulobacterales; family Hyphomonadaceae; genus UBA7672. The sequence goes on along the minus strand of DAINAT010000024.1, from coordinate 17,037 downwards.
GGATCACAGGCGCCTTCGAGCGCCACGAGTGCGCATCGCGCAGCGTCGTGACGCCCCGCGCCAGCAGACCACCCGCCTCGATCAGCTTGTCCATAACGGCCTTGTTCGCCGGGCCATCCTGGCCCCGCTTCTTGCCGTCGACCGTGATGATCTCCAGTCCCTCGAACCCCGGGCACTGGCTCGTATAGCGGCCAAACTCGTCCACCGTATTCGGGATCGAAACGTCGATGCCACGCGCCTCAAGCGCCCTGGCATTTGTCGACCAGACCTCAAAGTCATCCTCACCATGGCTCGGCGCCGTATGCACGAAGCCCGTACCGGCATCATCGGTCACGTGGCCGCCAGCCAGCATCGGCACGTCATACGTATAGCCCGCGCCATGCAGCGGATGCTTCAACACCATCGCCTGCAGCTGCGCCGCGCTGACATCAGCAACGCGCGTCCAGCTCGCAGCCTTCGCCGCCTTCATCACGCTTTCGGCCAGCTTGTCCGCAACGATCAGCTTGTCGCCCGGCTTGATCCACGGCTCGAACGCCAGACCTTCCTCAAGCGCCGTGCATTCATAGACGCCGTAAGCGATCTCGGGATTGAACGACACCGCCCGGTTAGCCGGGATCGTCCATGGCGTCGTCGTCCAGATGACAACGCTTGCATCCGCAACGCCGCCCGACTTCGCCGGGAACTTCACCCAGATCATCGACGCCTTGCGATCAGCGTACTCGATCTCCGCTTCCGCCAGCGCGGTCTGCTCAACCGGCGACCACATCACCGGCTTCGCGCCACGCTTGAGCTGGCCGCTCATCGCGACCTTCAGGAACTCATTCACCGTCGCCGCTTCCGACGAATACGCCATCGTCAGGTACGGGTTGTTCCAGTTCCCCGCCCCGCCCAGCCGCTTGAACTCGGAGCGCTGGATGTCGATCCATTTCTGCGCATAGTCGCGGCACGCCGTGCGGAACTCCGCCATCGGCACGTCGCGCTTGTTCTTGCCTTCAGCGCGGAACGCCTCCTCCACCTTCCACTCGATCGGAAGGCCGTGGCAGTCCCAACCCGGAATGTAGTCTGCGTCGAACCCTGTCATCTGCCGCGTGCGCACGACCAGATCCTTCAGGATCTTGTTCATGCTCGTGCCGATGTGGATGTGCCCGTTCGCATACGGAGGGCCATCGTGCAGCATGAAGGGCTTCGCCCTCCGCGCCTTCGCGTCCGCACGCAGCTTTCCGTAAATGTCGTCTTGTTCCCACTTGGCCAGCCGCGCGGGCTCCTGTTGTGGGAGGCCACCCCGCATCGGGAAGTCGGTCTTGGGAAGGAAGATCGTATCCTTGTAAGGATTCGGAGCTTCTTCTTTGGCTGGTTTTTCGGGCTTGGTCATGATGGGCGTCGCTTTGAACTAAAGGGATTATGTGCGGATACGACTTTCCCGGCGGTAATCGCTAAGTGGCGACCGCCGGGCCCATAATTCGAATGCTCGCAACCCATTGCATGTTGAGGCTCATAGCAGCGGCGGCCTTGCCCCGGCAAGGATACTGCGCGCCTGCGCCACATCCTTGTTCATGGCCTCAACCAGCTCCTCCAGAGACCCAAAACGGGCTTCCGGACGCAGGAACTGCACAAAGGCCGTGTGCAGCCGCTTGCCATAAAGGTCCCCGCTGAACCCGAACAGCATCACTTCCAGCAGTGCATCCCGCTCGCCCGTGGTGGGCGTCCGGCCGAAATTCGCCACCCCCGGCAGCCAGTCCTGCGTGCCATCTTCCCGCGCCCAGACCGCATAAATCCCGTGCGCCGGCTGAACCAGATCGCCCAGCTTCATGTTGGCCGTCGGAAAGCCCAGCGTGCGGCCCCGCTTCTCGCCATGCTCAACGATCGCATCGACGATCCAGTGCCCGCCGAGCATCTTGCCCGCCTCGGCCACATCGCCCCGCTCCAGCGCTTCACGCACCCGCGACGACGACACCTTCGCGCCCGTATCCTTCACCTCGGCGACGATCTTCACCTCGAAGCCAAGCTCGTCCCCGATCGCCTTCAGGCTCTCGACATCCCCCTTGCGGTCCTTGCCGAACCGGAAGTCGAACCCGACGCTTACCGAGCTTGCGCCAACCTCATCGAGGATCACACGCTGACAGAATTCCTTGTCCGTCATCGCCGACATCACGGCGTCAAAGCGCAGGAGATGAACCTCCTGAACGCCGATCGCCTCCAGCGCCAGCTCGCGCCTGCGCGACGTCATCAGTCGGAAAGGCGGAGCATCCGGTTGGAAATACCTGCGCGGCGGCGGCTCGAACGTCGCTACCCCCAGCTTCACGCCAAGGCGCGTCGCAGCCTCCCGCGCGCTCTCGATAACTGCGCGGTGCCCAGCATGCAGCCCGTCGAAATTCCCCAGCGCGATTGCTGCGCCCCCACTGTTTTTAGCAGGGATAGCCAAGGCGATTACTCAGCCTTGCCTGACGGCACCATGACGAGCGCATCGCCCTTCATGCAGATCTTGCCGTCCACTTCGCCCTTCACGGCTAGTCGCACGCGATAACCGCGCTCGATCATCTCGATCACCTCGGCCGACGACGTCACCATGTCGCCGATCCGCACCGGGCGGACGAACTTCAGGTTCAGTTCCATGAACACCGCCCCCGGTCCCGGCAGATCATTGCCCAGGATAGCCGAGATGTAGGACGCCGACAGCGCCCCGTGAGCAATGCGGCCCTTGAACTGGGTCGTCTTCGCGTATTCCTCGTCCATGTGCAGTGGATTGTGGTCGCCGGAGATACGGGCGAAATCCACCACGTCCTGCTCGGACACGGTATTCTGGATCGAGACCTGCATTCCCAACGCCAGGTCGGCGAACGTCTTGCCCTGTTTCATAACCACAGTCCTCAAAGCCCGAATCCAGTGTCTGGCTCGTTCCAGCGCGGTCCCTTAGGCCAAGCCGAGCCCGCATTCACCAATTATTTGGCGTCTCGCCATATGTTTGCTATCAGCAACTTATGGGAGCCTCCCAATATGGCCGTTGATATGTCCATGCCAGTCCTCGTCGTGGATGACTACCAGACGATGATCCGCATCATCCGCAACCTTCTGACTCAGCTGGGTTTCCACAACATCGAGGAAGCCAAGGATGGCCGCCAGGCCCTCGAAAAAATGCAAGGAAGCAAGTTCGGCCTGGTCATTTCGGACTGGAATATGGAGCCAATGACCGGTTTCGAGCTGCTCCAGCAGGTCCGGGCCTCCGAAACGCTCAAAGCCACGCCCTTCATCATGATCACAGCCGAGTCGAAGACCGAGAACGTCATCGCCGCCAAGAAGGCCGGGGTTAACAACTACATCGTGAAGCCGTTCAACGCGGAAACGCTGAAGGGCAAGATCAAAGCCGTACTGGGTGATTTCTGATGTCAGCTGCCGAAGCCGTGACCCAGAAAGTCTCCGCGAAAAGCGCGGCAGAGAAGATCAAGATCGCCATCGACACCCTCAAGGCATCCGGTGTGCGCGAGCGCCCGCTGGTCGAAGTGCTCGATCTCTCTCATCAGATGGCCGATGCGATGAAGACCTTCTTCGGGTCGCTCGACCGCTCCATCATCGGCGAGTTCCGCTACATTGCTGACTTCATCCAGAAAGCCCGCGATGAAATTTCGGGGCTTCAGGCCAACGACATCAAGGACAGCCGCATCCCCGGCGCCTCGATGGAACTTGATGCGGTCGTTCGCGACACCGAACGCGCCACCGAGACCATCATGTCCGAAGCCGAGGGGTTGATGAACGCGAACCCTGCCGACCTCAAGATCTACAAGGCCGAAGTCGACGCCGCGATGCTCCGCATCTTCGAGGCCTGCTCCTTCCAGGATCTCACCGGGCAGCGCGTGAATAAAGTCATCGCCACGTTGCGCCACATCGAGGAACGCGTCAGCCAGTTCGCTGGCGCCCTCGGCGTGACAGACACGGCGCAACCGGTCAGCGCCGCCGACCAACGCGCCAAAGACCAGCTGCTCAACGGTCCCGCGATCAACGGCCCGTCCACCACACAGGAAGACATCGACGCCCTGTTTGCCTGATGCATATCAGACGTCGCATCGACCGAATGAAAGAAGGCCCGCTGCTCCCAGCGGGCCTTTTGCTTTGATGCCGGTGGGGCGCATCGAAGATGCACTGCCCCGCGAACGCTACCAGCCAAGCTCCGGCATCGCGTAACGCGCGCTGACGCCATCAGCCGCCAGGATCTTCTCGGCTGACGCCAGAAATGCTTCGCCCGTCTCCATCGCATGGCCGTGAATGCCGCCGCCGATGAACAGCGCGTCGATCCCCTGCCGGTTCGCTCCCAGCACGTCGGTTATCGGCCCATCACCGATCGCCAGCACCCGCTGCGGCGCAATCTCCCTGCCCGCGAGATCGGCCGCACGCTTGAAAGCCAGCTGGTAGATCGGCTCATCCGGCTTGCCCGGCGAAATCACCTTTCCACCCTCTTCCACATAAACCTTCGCCAGCGACCCCGCCGACCAGATAAGCTTATCGCCCTGCCGGAACACGACATCCGGGTTCGCGCAGATCATCGGCAGGCCCTTGGCCACCAGCATCTTCAGCTCGTCCCGATAGGGCTCCGGCTTACCATCGGGATACTCCCGCAGGCTCGTGCAGCAGACTACCTTAGCCACATCGGGATCATCGCTGAACTCAAGCGACAGTCCCGCATATGTGCCGAAGTCTTCCTCCAGCCCGATGCGATAGACCGGCCCCGGCGCAAACCGCTTCAGCTCGTTCCGCGTCGCATCACCCGACGCGATTACATCGTCGAAGCAATCCATCGGCACGCCGAATTTCGGAAACAACCGCGTCACCCGATCCTTCGGCACCGGCGCATTGGTGATCAGCACCACTGGCCCACGCGTCTCACGGAATTTTTTCAGCGCCACGCAAGCCTCGGCAAACGCCTCCCGCCCGTTGTGGATCACGCCCCACACGTCACAGAAGATCGCATCGTAGTCGGAAGCGACTTTGGAAAGCCCGGACAAAAGCGCGACAGAGCTCACGCCCTACATCGCCGCCTGCGATACGCGGCGGACGAAGTCCGGCGGCGGGGCGGTTTCGTCCTGCAGCGTACCCTTGATCGGACGCGGCGCGCCGAACACATGGCCCTGACCGAACGGGATCTCGAACTCGAGAACTTCAATGACCGACTTCTCGGTCTCCATCTTCTCGGCGATCAGGTCGATGCCATAGCGCACGAACACAGCCGGCACATCCTCAGCCGCGATGTCACGCGTGATCGACGAGATCGGACGCTCACCGCCCGGCGTAAGCTCTTCCAGAAGACGCTCGACATTGACCTTCACGAACTTGACGCCAGCCGCTTGAAGCTGCGGCAGGTCGAAGTTCAACCCGTCGCCCTTGTCCAGCGAGAAGCGGAAGCCGAGTTCTTTCAGGCGACCCATGTTGCGGGCCGCCGTATCAGAACGCTGGTTGAACTGGCGCACGCCGAGCTCGAAGATCATCGCGTGAGCCAGATCGCGGTTCTCGCGCATGAACTCAAGGAAGGGCGGGAAGAACATCTCGTCTTCCAGCGAGGCCATCGAGATGTTGCAGAACACGCCAATCCGGCGGTCGCGCTCCGACAGACGGCGAACGATCTGCACGCAGCGGAACAGCAGCATGTTGTCGATCACACCCAGCAGGTTCGCCCGCTCGGCTGCACCGAGGAACTCCGCCGGCATGATCACCTGGCCATTGGCGCGGCGCAGACGGGTGAAGCCTTCGTAGAAGCAGGTCCGGCGCTGCGGCAGGTTCACGATCGCCTGCAGGTGCAGGTCGACGCGGTTCTCGCGCAGGGCTTCCTTCACGGCGTCGAGGATCGAAGCGCCATCCATCGGCGCATCGGCGGCCGCGGGCTGGGCACGAACGGACTGGAGGCGGGTCTCGAACTTCTTCGAGAGATTCTGGATCATCCCCTCGAGACCGCGCATCTCGTTCAGGATGGTTTCGCGGCGCTGAGCAATATCGCGCTCGAAGGAGGATTTCAGTTCAGCTGCATGCTGCTCGTTCTGCGCAACGCGCGACGTCAGCTTGCGAATCTCCTGCTTGACCTCGAACAGGTCCTTTTCGGACACGCCGGGGCTGGAACGGGCGATCACCATGTGCAGCTGGATCATGGCGAGCGAGCACGTTGCGCCGATGATCGCAGCCGTAACGGCGTCGAACCCCGGCACGTACAGGTGCAGCGCAACAGCGCCGACCGCCGACGCAGTAACATACACAAGCGCCAGCATGATGTGGGCGATAGCAGGCATTGTAACCGGAGCAGCCCCTCAGGTTGCGGACATGCGCGTCCACGTTCTTGTTTCTGTTGGCATCCGCGACGAATGACAAGGGATCAGTGTAGCGGCGCGGAGGCGCACCGCACAGTCGCCTGTGAATGCATCAGCACGCAAAGGCCATGTAGATCAGGGCGCCACTCTGTATTTTGGCTAACTTTACGTCACGCGTCACAGCTACGTGCTTTATGCTGATGTTGTCTTTCGGACACATGCGCGACCACTCGAACACTTGAACGGCTTTCTGAAGTAGACAGCGCCCCTCGGCTTGCCGCTATATCGCCACAATCGAACGCGCCGGCCTCGGGGAGCTTCTGGGACGAAGCAAAGGGCCGGTGACGGGGGCGACCGGGGAGTGCGGGGTTCTGACTCGGGTCAGAACCCCGCCTGCTTTTCAGGGCCTAGTTCAGACCATTGTTTTCCGAAGCTTTTCAGCGCGCTTCCGTGATCGTTGGCTTAACCGGCGACAGGTCGATCGTTGCGCCGACAGCGCCAACAACAGCTTTCTCGCCCCGGAGAACATCGCGCCAGGCCTCCGCCGCGCCCGAAATCGCCGTCGATGGCTTGAGTGCGCTCAGCAGAATCGCATCGAACCGCGCCTGCATAGCCGCTTCCAGAACATCGGATACCGCAAGACATTCGCTTTCAGCACCGGCCGACAGCCGGTCCGAGCCTGCCGCAAGGATCGCCGCCGTGCTCTGAGTTCCGCGCGCAGCCGAAACGATCTGCTCGGCCCGCGACCTGCACCCTGCGATCACCAGCGACTTTCCCTCGAAATCGACGCGATAGACCCGCTGTTCGTCCGGCCCACGCCCCCCAAAGGCGCGAACGGCGACCACGCCTGAATCGAAAACGACGATTCCCTCCAGCCCCTGATCTTCCTTGTCGGTCCCGACCGACAACCGCGAACTCGGCTCCCCCGCCAGCAGCAAGTTTGCTCCATCAACCACCGGAACGATTCCCTGCGGTCCATAGACCTTCAGCGGCTCTCGCCGCCCAACCGTCAAGCTTCCCTGCGCGACACCCGGCAATCCCGCGATCGCATCCAGCCCCATGCCCGGCAGCACGACCGCATCAAGATCGGCGCGCATCAGCCCGCGCGCCCGCAGCCCGTCCGCCGCGCCCTCGCCCGCCCCGACCAGAATCGCCAGTCCGCCAGCCTCGACCAGCACACATGGTTCGTCCGAACAGATCGTCGCCCGGAATGCTTCGGCATTGGCCGGGTTCGGCCTTGCCGCCGTAACCCGCGCTTTCTCGGCGTTGACGAAGCCGTCGATCCCCGCTCCCGGCCGCAGGATCAGCAACAGCGTGCCGCCCACGATGGCCGCAACCGCGACAGCGCCCAGCAGAAGGATGTCGCGCCTGAACTTCAACTCAGCCGATCCGAGTCTGGGCAACTTCCTGCGTAATCACGGCCTCGATCGCACCCAACCGCTCGACCTCCACCCGCACCGCATCCCCGACATTCAGGAACTTCGGCGGCGTATGCGCCGCGCCCACGCCAGCAGGCGTACCCGTGAACAACAGGTCGCCCGGCTCCAACGCAAAAGCCTTCGTCAGATGCTCGATCTGCGATGGCACATCGAAGATCATCTCGCTCGTATTGCCGTTCTGGCGCAGTTCGCCATTCACCCAGCATTTCAGGCTCATCTTCGAAACATCGCCCGCCTCGTCCGGCGTCGTGATCCACGGTCCCACCGGACCATGCGTATCAAAGCCCTTGCCCATGATCATGGTCTGGGTCGCGCGCTGCCAGTCGCGCACCGAATAATCGCAACCCGTCATATACCCCGCGATGATCTCGTGAGCCCGCTCCTTCGGAACGTGCCTGCCACGCTTGCCGATCACGACCACCAGCTCGACTTCATAATCCAGCGCCTTCGACACCGCCGGCATCAACACCGGATCGAACGGCCCGTGAATGCACGAGGCCTGCTTGTTGAACCACATCTGCGTCGTCGGCGCCTCGCGGCCGGTTTCCTTTGCGTGATCGTGATAGTTCAGCCCGATCCCGAGAATCTTGCCTGGACGCCCGACCGGGCATTTCAGCTTCACATCCTTCAGCGCCAGCCGCGGCGCTGTCTTCGCCGCCCGCTCGATCGCTTCGATACCGGCGGGGCCGGCGGCCAGAATATCCACAGGATTGGGCGACAACTGCGGCGCCGTCTTGCGCAGGTCGACCACCTCATCTCCGAGAATAAGCCCGACACCGGAACCGGACGTGGCTTCAAAAACACACAAGCGCATGAGTCGCCTCGATTAAATCTGCACCGGGAGATTGGACCCGGATGATGTGTATGGATAGGTACCTGAGGTCAGTGGTCTGTAGTCAGTTAGGATGCGTAGTTCATGGCGATCGCCGCTGAGGTCCAGCGCATTCGCGACGTTTTCAGCGCGACGACCGATATCCGGGTCCCGCCTTTCCAGCGGAGCTACGCGTGGGAAGACGAGGAAACGGAGATTCTGATCAAGGATCTGCTCGACGCGTTCCGGCACAATACCGTCTACTTCCTGGGCGCCATCGTGGTGATCCGCCCGCGCAATCGCGGGCCGTCAGATGTGGTCGACGGCCAGCAGCGCCTCACCACCCTCACCATCATCCTCGCCGTGCTGCGCGATCTCTCAGCCTCCACGGATGAGCAGGCGCTGATCCACACCATGATCGGCCACGAGAAGATGGGCATGATGTTCGGCGGCGGCCAGCGCTGGCGTGTCACGCTCAACACGGCCGACACGCCCTTCTTCCGCGAGAACGTTCAGGAACGTCGCGCCACCAAGCGGCAGGACGAAATCCGCGCCGCAGCCCGCGAGGGCTCTGAAAGCCAGGCCCGTCTCGCTGCCGCCGTAAACACGATGTACGACTACCTGTCCGACATGGAGCAGGAAGAGCGTTCGCGCTTCGCCCAATGGCTGCTTGACGAAGTCACCATGGTTCGTGTGCGCGTGTCCGAGTACTCGATCGCCTACAAGGTCTTCCAGTCGCTCAACCATCGCGGCAAGCCCCTGTCCGACCACGACATCCTGAAGTCGGCGCTGTTCGAACGCGCGGGTTTCAACGTCGAGGAAGCGCGTGAGCAGTCGGAACGCTGGAACGCCTACACGATCCGCCTGGGTGATCGCGGCTTTGGCGACATGCTGAAGCAGGTCCGCTCGATCTACGACCGCGAGAGCGCGGGCGACATGGTAACAGACCTGATCGCCGCCATCATCCCGCGCGGCGGATTCCGTACCTTTCTCAACGAGCAGCTCCCTCGCTTCGTTGAGGCGTACGATATCATCGTCAATGGCAAGACTGCGGGTACAAAGCTCGGCGCGGAAGCGCTGCGACGCATCACCTTCCTGCGTTCGATCCACCACGAAAGCTGGCGCGCGCCCGCCGTGGCCTTCCTCGTCGACCACGCCAACAACCCCGACGAGACCGACCGCTTCTTCTGGGCGCTCGATCGCCTCGCCTACACGCTGCAATATTCGGTCAACAATCGCGAGTATCGACACAAGCGCTACCGCCGCATCCTCGACGCGATGGACAAGCCGGGCGTGCTCTTCGATACCGAAAGCCCGCTCGATCTCACGGTCCGCGAACGCTCGGATATGCTGGAGCGCCTGCGCGGTCGCTTCCCGAACTTCAAGCAGCGCCGGGCGCTGCTGATGCGCATCTCGGCTGCGGTCGAAGGCGGCGTGCCACTCGACCCGAAGACCGACTGCACGGTTGAACACATCCTGCCGCGCACGCCCTCCAAGGGATCGGACTGGTACGAAGAATGGTCCAAGGCGCGCGACCGCGAAGATCTCACCGAATGCATCGGCAATTTCACCCTGCTGACCCACGCGGAGAACCAGGAAGCCGACCGCAAGCCGCTGCTCGAAAAGCTGCCGATCTTCTTCCGCAACGGTGAGGCGTCCTTCGCCTACAGCAACGACCTCAAAGGCCGGACCCGTTGGACGCCGGATGACGTCCGCGAACGTCGCGAAGCGCTGATCCAGCGCCTGTCGCTCGACTGGGGCCTCTGAACTCCCGGTTACCTCCGGGCGAGCCGCGTTGACGCTTGTGGCGCCCCGGGCCAACGTCTCTCCATAAAACAACAGGCCGAATCCGGCCGACCTTGGGAGAGAAACGATGATCCGCTCAAGCATGAAACTCATGGCCGCCACAGCCCTAGCTGGCGCTCTGCTCGCCTCCGCCTGCGCCACCAGCGAAGGCGCGAGCAGCGGAAGCTCGCCGCACTCGCAGGTCGCCCGCGACCTCGGCATGCCGACGGCCAGCCCCGAAGCGCTCGGCTTCTCGACTGCCGGCCTCGATGCACTGACCGCCGAATTCCGCGGTCTGGTGGATCAACAAAAACTCGCCGGCGTCACCACGCTGGTCGCCCGTCACGGCAAGGTCGTGCACTTCGACACCTATGGCGTGCAGGACGCCGCCAAGGGCGACGCGCTCAAGCCCGACAGCATCTTCCGCATCGCCTCGATGACCAAGCCGATCGCCGGACTCGCCATGATGCAACTTTGGGAACAGGGCAAATGGAAGCTCAACGACCCGGTGTCGAAGTACATCCCGGAGTTCGCCAACCTGCAGGTGAAGAAAGCCGGCGGCGGCACGGAGCCGATGCGCTCGCCGATGACGATGGCCCAACTGATGAGCCACTCTGCCGGCTTCGGCGTCAGCGCTGTCTATGAGGCCGCCAACCTCGGCGCGACCGACCTGCAGGGCATGATCGACAAGCTCAAGACCCTGCCGCTCGAAACTCAGCCCGGCACGGAGTGGGACTACGGCCCGAGCGTCAACATCCAGGGCTATATCGTCGAGAAGCTGTCGGGCCAGAAGCTCGACGTCTATTTCGACGAGCACATCTTCAAGCCGCTCGGCATGGTCGACACCGGCTTCTGGATGCCGGACTCCAAAGCCAGCCGCGTTGTGGCTATCCACACCTATGACAGCGTCGGCAAGATCAAGGGACCGGACCAGAACCGCGTCACCACAACCAAGCCCTCCTTCCTCGCAGCCTCCGGCGGCCTGATGTCGACGGCGGAGGACTACTGGCGCTTTGCCCAAGCCATGCTCAATGGCGGCGAACTTGACGGCAAGCGCGTGCTCAAGGCCGACACTGTCAAACTCATGCGCACCAACGTGCTGATCCCGTCCGCCAAAGTCGACCTCTATGGCCCGAGCCAGGAAGGCATCGGCTTCGGCATGGACTTCGCCATCGTCATGGACCCGAAACTCGCCGGCACGCCACAAGGCCTCAACACTTTCTATTGGGGTGGCGCGTTCGGCACGTGGTTCTGGATCGATCCGACCAATGATCTCGTCTTCGTCGGCATGATCCAGAACCTGAACGGTTCAACGCCAACTGGCGGCACGCCAGCGTTGCGTGTAATTTCGCCCCGTCTCACCTACGCCGCGCTGGAGAACCCTGCGAAATGAACGAGCCGTCCGCCAAGCACGATCCGGAAGTCGCCGCACGGCTAGCCTGGATCAACAAGGTGCGCGGCCTTCACAAGAACAAGCGCATGATCGGCTTCGCGGGCATCCTCGCTGGAGCCGGCATGCTGCTGTGGTGGAAGCTGACGCCGCAGACGCCCGATTGGGCGATGTGGGGCGGCGGCGGCATCCTGCTGGTCAGCTGGCTCCTGTTCGTCTTCGTCATCGTCGACCGCTGGCGCTACGTGAAAAACAACCCGTACAAATCAGACCTCCCAACCTGAAACAGAAACGGCCGCCCCATCGAGCGGCCGTTTTACTTTTGGGCTGGAGGCGCGATCAGTTCACCGGGTTATGCGCCTGCAGGAAGCGCACTGTTTCAGACAACATGCGCTGACGCGTCTCGGTGCGAGACAGCCAGTGATCCTCGCCATTGAGTTCGATGAACTCGTAAGACTTGCCCGCACGCTTGAGCGCGTCCGCCATGATCCGGCTCTGCTCGATCGCAACCACGCTGTCGTCGCGACCATGGATCATCAGGATCGGGGCATCGACCTTGTCCGCCAGCTTGGCAGGCGAACGTTCATCGAGCGAGGTGTCGCCAAGGCGATCGGCGCCCATGAAGCGGTTCCAGTATCGCACCGTCTGGTTCTCGCGGCGGCCATAGATGTTGGCTTCACGGCGAACCATCAGACGCAGATCAGACACGCCCGCAACCGAAACCGCGCAACGATAGACGCCACGATCCAGCGTGGGGCCCGCCAGTGCCGCATACCCGCCATAAGATGCGCCAACGATGCAGACTTTCTTGGCGTCAATGACGCCCTGCGTCGCCAGATGACGGACGCCATCCGACAAGTCCGTCTGCATCTTCTTGCCCCACTCGCCATAGCCAGCTTCCATGAAGGCATCGCCATAGCCGGTCGAGCCGCGGAAGTTCGGCTGCAGCACCGCATAGCCGCGCGAAGCAATCGCCTGCGACCACCAGTCAAACCCACGTCCATCGTGCGTGGCAGGACCGCCATGCGGCAGCACCACCAACGGCAGGTTCTTCGGATCTTTCACACCGGGCGGCGTGGTCAGGAAACCATAGATCGGCAAGCCATCCGCTGCCTGGTACTGAATGTACTGCACCGGCGCGACCTTGTCGGTCGGAATTCCGGCATACGCCGAACCCGCCGCCGTGAGCTTCGCCGCATCCAGATCAAAGATGAAGTACGAGCCGGAGTCCTGAACCGAGTCCGTGAACACCACGCCCTGCCGGAAGTTGTCGCTCCAGCTCACCAGTTGTGGCGCCTTGCCCGCAAAGCTGCGCTGAACACTTTCCCACAGCGTGCGCGCGGCCGGATCAACAAACGCGTAGACCGGCCCAGTATCCGACATATCCATCGCCCCGATCAAACGGCGCGTCACCGGATGGAACAACAGCGAGCGCGGACGGAACTCGAACCGCACTGGGCGCCACACGCCCGTCTGCAGGTTCACGTCATAATAGTGCGCGTCTTCCTTGCCCGCCGCCAGATCAGGACGGTCGGCATAGATAATCACGCTGTTGCCCTGCAGGCCGAGCCCCATCAGCGATGGCGTTTCGATCGGCGCATCCGTCTTGTAGGTTTCGCGGAAGCCCCCATCGCCGCTCAGCTGCAGCTTGTAGAGCTTGGCGACGCGGTCGTACTCGCCCTTGGCGATCGCCTTGCCCGACGGGTCGAGCAGGTAATCCTGCACGTCATTGCCCATCACCTCTGCAAGACGCGCCCGGCCCGTCTCAATATCAACGCGATACATGTCGAGCCTGTCCGGCGTATCGAAGTTGAATGCGCGCACCAGCAGCGCAGGCCCCTCGGGCGTCTGCACAATGTTCGGCGTCGAGAACAAACCCTGGAACAGCCCGCCGCGCTTGTTCAGCACCTGCCCCTGCGAGTTGGTCAGGATCGGGATCAGCTTTTTCTTGCCCGGATCATAGATCTGCGCCGTTGGCAGTTCGGTGTTGAACAGACCTATCTCCGGCAGGTTCTCCGTCTTGGTCGTGGTGATCAGGATTTTGCCTTCGCCGATCCAGTCGAGATTCCGCACCTTTGCCTGCCCGACGCTGACACCGCCCGTCTGCGCCTTGGTTGCGATATCGAGCAGCACCAGCATCCGCTCTTCGCCAGACACGGTGACAAAAGCGAGCTGCTTGCCCGACGGCGATAGTTGCACAAGCTCCAGCGACGGCAGCGCGCCATAGGCCGAGAGCGGCGCAGGTTCCACGGTCTGGGCAAAGGCCGGCGCAACGACAGTGGAAGCGCACAGAGAAACGGCAGCAAGGCCAGCAAGAATAACGCGACGCATGTGAAGACCCCCGATTCAGATAGGTTACCTTGGCATGGCCAAGCCCGATCTCAAGTGTCTTCTGCCGTCCCGTCTGTAACGCTTTGATAACGTGAGAACGGCCGCTCCATGAGGAGCGGCCGCTTCACCAACAGCCCTGACGGACTGCCCTAACTTGAGTCAGTCTAAAGCGCCCGGCGTCTGCGGAACATTCCGACAAGAGCCAGAAGAACAATGGCGCCTACGCTCGAGATCAGCAGGCTGCCCCAGAGACCAGCGAAGCCTATGTTCAACACGCTCGCGATGAACGCGCCCACAAAGGCGCCGACGATACCGACGATGAGATTGGTGATCAGGCCGTGCTCGCGGCCCATGACCTGCTCGGCGATCCAGCCGGCCAGGATGCCGATGATCACTGCGCCCAGGATCGAAACTTCATTCATGACGCCACTCCGTTGCTTGGTGTTGCAACGTCACGCGACACGATGGGTTCCAGCGAAGCTGCCTTAACGGCGGCGGGCCTTAGCGACGACGCGAGCGGGCTTTCACCCGGGCCAGCATCTGTTCACGGCGGCGCAGGGCGTAATAGATCATGCCGCCATTGGCGCCCGCGATGGCCAGGACAAACATTTCGTAGGCGCTCATCTTGGCTTCCTGAAATTTCCCACGGCTCAGGAAAGCTCTCACACCGCCGTCTCGTCCCGCAACTGCCCGGTACATTAAATCCCCGCGTCATGCCGCCGCTGTAGCGCTTCCCTTCCCCGAAACGGGCGCTATTAACGCAAGATCATTGCGTTTGAAAAACGGGGCAGCGTCCCCGATGGAAGGAAAATCCCATGCCCGCGACCGGCACCCTGTTCGACCTCACCGGCAAGACCGCCATCATCACCGGCTCCACCAAGGGCATCGGCAAGGCCATCGCGGAACAGTTCGCCGAACATGGCGCCCGCGTCGTGATCTCGTCGCGCAAGCCGGGCCCGTGCGAGGAAGTCGCCGCCGCCATCAACGCCAAGCACAAGCCGGGCACAGCTATCGCTATCCCGGCCAACATCTCGTCGCGTGACGACCTCACCCGCCTGGTCAACGAAACCAAAGCCGCTTTCGGCAAGATCGACATCCTGGTCTGCAACGCCGCATCGAACCCCTATTACGGCCCGATGTCCGGCATCACGGACGAAGCTTTCGCCAAGATCCTGTCGAACAACATCATCTCGAACAACACGCTCACGACCCTCGTTGCCCCCCAGATGGCGGAACGCAAGGATGGCGCGATCATCATCATCTCGTCGATCGGTGGCTTACGCGCCTCGACCGTCATCGGCGCCTACTGCGTCTCGAAAGCCGCCGACGTGCAGCTGGCCCGCAACCTCGCCGCCGAACTCGGGCCGAGCGGCATCCGCGTGAACTGCATCTCGCCGGGTCTCGTCAAAACCGACTTCGCCAAGGCGCTGTGGGAAGACCAGGACACGAAAGAGCAGCGCGAGGGTGAAACCCCGCTCCGCCGCCTTGGCGAGCCGAACGACATCGCCGGCGCCGCCGTCATGCTCGCCTCGCGCGCTGGGGCCTGGCTCACCGGACAGAACATCGTGGTCGATGGCGGCGTCACCGCTGTCTAGGACACAGGCGTGCGTCCGGGCCGGATCATACCAAGGGGGACGGATATGACCGGCGACGTGACCGCTGCTGAACCATCAACGGATGCGCCAGCGCAAACGGCTGGCGCATCAATGGTTGAGGCGAAGAAGGCGGCAAGGCTCGACCGCCTCAACAAGTGGCTGACCCTTGGCGCCAATGTCGGCGTCGTGCTTGGCCTCGTCATGGTCTTCATCGAAGTCCGCCAGAACGCCGAACTCACGCGCACTCAAATGGAGCAGCGCAAGAACGACTTCCTCGCCGAGATCGAGTTCAGCCTTGCCCAACCCGAGATCGCCTCGATCTGGGTGAAAGCTGCCAAGACGCCCGAGGCTTTGACCGACGCCGAGATCAAGATAGTCGACAGCCACCTCATCTCGATGCTGCTACAGTGGGATCACATGTTCCAGATGGAACGCAGCGGCCTCGTCACCCGCGACCATGTCCGCCAGCACATCCAGAATTCAGCGCCCTACTACTTCGGCAGCAGGTTCGGCCAGAACTGGTGGCGCCTGCAGATGCCCGGCTGGGGCGGCACCCCCATGGAAGAAGTCGCCGGCCCGATCGTCGAAGCGCTGGACCCGAACTTCATCGCCACCAGCTGGGAAAAGATGCGCATCGCACCGCCTGCGCCGCCGGTTGCGGCCGAGCCGGCTGCCGTCACTCCCTGACGCGCGCCTCTCGCCACGAGGCCTGCGCGCCCCCATATTGCCGTGCGACAGGAGATTTCCATGGCCGATACGCACACCTACCCAGTTGTCCGAACCGACGCTGAATGGCGCAAGCGCCTGACGCCTGAACAGTATGCCATCATGCGCCAGCACGGCACTGAGCGTCCTGGCTCCTGCGCCCTGCTCTACGAAAAGCGCCCCGGCGTCTTCGTCTGCGCCGGCTGCGAAACCGCGCTGTTCAACAACACGGTGAAATTCGAGAGCGGAACGGGCTGGCCCAGCTTCACGACACCGATCGAAGGCGCGCTCGGCGAAACCGTCGATCGCAGCCACGGCATGGTCCGCACCGAAGTCCACTGCAACACATGCGGCAGCCATATGGGCCACGTCTTCCCCGACGGGCCGCCACCCACCGGCCTGCGCTATTGCATCAACGGCGTAGCACTCGATTTCCAACCGGCTGAGTAAGGCGCGGGGTGCGTTGGTGATGCGCCCCCGTGGTTTGTTTTTCAAACATCGTTGGCGAGATAGCGCCGTGTGTAGGGTGCATCTTGATGCACCTGTGGTCGGTCGCGGTGCATCAAGATGCACCCTACGTCCCGTCGTGACGCGATCTCTCATTGGGACCAGCTTTCGCTGTCCGTGATGCTTGGTGTCGTCTCTCCCTCAAGAGGGAGCGGGGCGCATGCAGACACGCCGTGGGTCGTCCATTGCC
>DAINAT010000023.1:0-36763 GCA_036733305.1 Hyphomonadaceae bacterium | reverse complement strand
GGTCGAGCGGATGGCGCTGCTTCGGGCGCGGCAGGATGGGGCCGCCATTGTGGCGGTGTGTCGGGCGGCGCGTGGGGACGCGGCCGAGGGCGAGGGCGAGGATTGGATCGGAGGGGAAGCGGATGTGGGCGTAGGGCTGGGGCTCGCGTGGCGGCGTCCAGCGTGAGGTGCGCCCGCGAGGTTTGCCGGAGCCATAGAGGCTGAAGATGCGGAAGCTGTGTGTCGTCGCATGTGTTGCGCGGGGTGTTGGAGTTTCGGAGCGGTGTTGCTTCAGGGGTGCGGGCGTGAGGCTGAGCGCTGCGATGAAGATCAGGCGACGAAGCGAGCTTTCGGCTTCGCTGAGCCAGATGGAGAGGCGTGCGCCTGTGGCGCGCCTGATGCCCGCGCGGATGTGCTCGCGGCTGAACTGGTGGAGCACGAACGCAATGAAGCGCGCCGCCTCTTGCCAGAGGGCGCGGATGGGATCGGGGACGAGATCAGGCGCATGGTTCATGCGCGCAGTATTGCGCGCGGTTGCGTGGGGTGGGGATGAAGGCGCACGAGATTTGGGGTGAATGCGCGATGGCGCGTTGGTTTTGCGGGGGAAATTGTGTGCGGGTGGGCGAGGGATTCAGCGGAATTCAAACGCCCCTTCACCCGCTCCTCCCGCCCCGGACGTGATCCGGGGCGGGATCAAGGGGCGGCTTGCTCCGGCGCGGGTAGCCCTGGGTCCCGACTTGCGTCGGGAGGAGCGGGACAATGAATTGGCGATTTGGTATTTGAGGGAGTGGCGGCGAGTGTCTCGCTGATCGCTGAAGGCGGACGTTCGCAGCCAGCAGTTGTCTAGGCCGGCGAATGGTGCGCGACATCCCCATGGCGGCCAGATAAGCTATGAGTGGAAGATGGGGCACAAAGATTGGTCAGCATTTTACAGCACATTGGCTTTTCTAAGCTCTGGGCTTCCCTGAGAAACTTGACTCCCGCGCCGTTGACAGCGGCACTGCTGCTCTACCCCAGCCTCACATACCCCACCCCTTTAGCTGACGGTCCAGACACCGTGTGTTCTGGCGCCCCACTGATCTGGAACTGCGATAGTATCAGCGCCTCGCTGGAGCATAACATCTTCCTCGTGCCTCTGCTCTTTGACGTACTAACGCTTGGTGCTGTCTCGACGATGCTAATGTGGGCAATGAGCAAAATCCTGAAACGTGAGTTGAACAGCCTCCGCATGATGGCAGTCATCGCCATTTGGACAGTTGGTTTCCTTGCTGCGCCGACCCTCGCCCTTGGTTTTGTGAGCGGAGCATACTTTTGGCTACCACCCGAATGGTTGGGCGGACCTTACGGAGCGCCATCGATCGGGTTTGTGTTCTGAAACACTCCAATCACTGGATGCGTAGAGTCCACTGCTGTAACGTAAGGCCGAAATTCGCCGAAAGCGGTCATTCGCGCCAACCGATCATCGCTTCCCGTTCGGCTGCCTCTATCGTTTCGTACAGACCCGATCGATGAACTTCTTCCCAGTAATCGTAGGCGTTCAGCCCGTTCAGTGCTGGCTGGTGTGTCAGCTGCTCCTCGACAAAGCGAAAGTGATCTCCGGATTTGATGATGGAGAGGACTCTTTTCCCGTCATCGGAAGCGTAACGCTTAAGCGCCAAATCTATGTCGACTGTCGTTTCCATGAAAGCAATCTAGAGCATTCGCGAATGACCGGAATGGGTCAAAAGCGGTCATTCGATGAGCTGGCTGCGCGGTGCATTTTCAATGCACCCTACGGGTTGGCGTTGGTTGATGGCGGGGTAGCGGCGTGCTGGTTGCGTAGCTTGCCCTGGTAGTCGAACTTTCCGAGGGGGATGCCGTGGGTGCGGAGGATGGCGTAGGCGGTGGCGGCGTGGAAGTGGAGGTTGGGCAGCGCGTATGAGAGCAGGTAGATTTCGGGCGTGAAGGTCAGCAGGCGTGGGCCCCAGGCTGACGTGGTGTGATTGGTTTCGTCGACGGGTTGATAGACGACGATGTCCATCGCCTTGCCGGAGCAGGCATTGATCTCTTCGGGGGTGAAGGCTTCCAGCGCTTTCACGGCATCGCTGACCATGGCTTGCAGGTTGGCGAAGGGCATGGCGCCGATCAGGGGCGGCGGCGTGAACGCGCCGGTCTGCACGGTCTTCACGCCCCATACGGCGTGATGCGTGAGCGCTTCGATCTGGAAGTGGAAGGGCGCCATGTCGGGGTAGAGGCGGGCCTGCACGAGGTCTTGCGGATCGGCGCCGGTTTTGGCGCAGTGCCGGGCGGTGCGGTCGAGATAGCCGGCGACGGCGCGCACGGTCTGCAGGAAGGTTGGCACGCTGATGTCGTACAGTGACGCCGCCATCGTTTGTCCCCTCGCCTGACGCTGAGCGATTGCATGGCGCAATCAGCTTGTGTCGCATCGCTGGCTGGGCGCTGCAACCGGCGGCGTTGGTGGCGCCGGGCCTATTGCGGCAGGGCGAATTTTGGCGGGGGCAGCGCGATGATTTCGGGCGTGGGCTGGTTGTTGAAGAAGGCGAGGACGGCGTCAGCGATGCGCTGGTCGGCTTCGTAGATGTTGTGGCCGCCATTCTCGACGATCAGGCGGCGCTTGCTGGTGAAGCCCTTGATCTCTTCGGCGGCTTCGTCGGGATAGGTTCGGCCATCGAGCGTTGCGGAGATGAACAGAGCGGGGATGGTCGAGGTGAAGGGTGCGCGGAATGCGTCGCCTGCGTCGATCTGCGGGCGGACGCCGAGGACTTGCGGCATGGGGAAGTTGAGCGTGTCGGCCAGCAGGGAGGTTTTCGCTTCCTCTGTTATCAGCGCGATGCGCGCGGGCGTGGCGCCGGAGGCGACGTCCATGGCTTCGTTCATGCCGGCGAAGCGGTTGAGGCCCTGGACCATGGTGTAGATGCGGCGGGCGAAGGGTTCGAGATTGCCCTGGTCGGCGACAAGCCAGGTGAGCGGGACGTTGGCGATGGTGCGTGGGTCTGCGATCGAGCCGGCGGTGAGGAGCTGTAGCGGATAGCCATCGAAGGTGATGGTGACGGGGTTGGCTGCGCCCTGGGGCGTGAAGGTGATGGTGGCGGGCTGTGCGTTGAGCTTTGCGGTGACGCGGCGCATCATGCCGGCGAGATCGGGATAGATGGCCTTGGCGGCAGGATCGGCGTCGATCAGTTCCTGCACATGGGCGAACATCTTGTCTGTGAGGGCGGGACGCTTGATCGTCTGGTCGAGGCCTTCGATGCCGGAGAGCACGGCCTTGTTGATGGATGCGGGGTGATACTTCATCAGCGTCAGGCCGAGGTGCGAGCCGTAGCTGATGCCCCAGAGGTTCAGCTTCTTTGCGCCGATGGCGCGGCGCAGGTCTTCGATATCCTGCGCGTTCTCGCGCGTGGTGTAGCCGTCGATGTCGATGCCCTGCTCTTCCCACCAGTTGAAGCAGTGGGAGAGGCCGGTGCGGGTGACGTCGGTGATCGTCTTGCGCGTGATGGGTTGCGTGAGGTCGAAGGCGGGGGCGGAGAAACAGGGCGGGAGGGTGTTCGACTGGCTGCCCGAGCTTCCCGTGCCGCGTTGGTCGTAGGCGATGACGTCGGCGACTTCGCGCAGGGCCATGGCGAGCGGGAAGCGTGGGCCGGAGAGGGACAGCGAGCCGGGCGCGCCGGGGCCGCCTGCGAGATAGACGATGGGATCGCCGGGTGTCGCCGCGGTCGACTTGAAGCGCACGAAGCCGATCCTGATCTTGCGCGCGTTTGGATCGCTGCGGTTTTCGGAGACTTCGAACGTGCCCTTCTCGGCTTCGACCACCGTGCCGTTCGCCGCCTTGAACGTGTAGGGTTCAAGGGTCAGGGCTGGGGCTGCTGCGGTTGCGACCGGCGCGGCGGGTGCGGGGGTTGTGCAGGCGGGAAGGATGGCCGCGGCGACGAGGGCTATGCAGGCGAATGCTTGGGCCGTTCGCATGGTGATCTCCGCGTCATCGACTGGGGCTCTCCCTGCCAGAGTGCGGATGCGGCGCCTAGTCGAGGCGGACGCCGGTGAAGGTGCGCTTCATCATGAGCTGGTGTTCGACATGGGCGGCGGCTTCGAGGGCTTCGCCGAGGCGGTCCTTCACGGCGGAGATGGCGACGCCGGCCTGCGCGGGCGTGACGGCGCCTTCGCGGCCGAGTTTCTCGGCGACTTCACATGCGTCGCCCAGCGCCATCAGGCCGACGGAGCGGGCGGCGCCCTTGATGCCGTGGGCGGCGTCGGCCCACTGGCGGGGTTCGGCTTGGGGGTCGAGGGCGCGGCTCCACATCTCGGCGGACTGGCGGAAGATGCCCAGCGCCTCGACCGCCAGCTCGGCATCGCCACTGGTCATGGTTTCGAGCTGGCTGAGATCCAGAATGGGCATCATGGCGGCGATTCCTCTCGTCCGGCCTGCAGAGTCAGGCGCCCGCCATAATGGCAAGTTAAACAGCGCCACAGGACGATTCCCGGCAAAGCGGATCGCCAGCCGGAACGAACCGCACCGCTCATGGAATCCGCCCACATTAAATCCGTATCCCGGGGGCCTCACCGGCCCGCAAACCGGGATTCGCGCCGAATTTCCGCCTTGATGTGCCACGAGCTTGGCCTCACTACTCTCCGGGTAATGGGGTCGGCCCGATGATCGAAGTCATTGTGAACGTCAGGGATGCGGTCTTCGCGGCGCTGGTCGCGTGGACGGGTGTTGGCGATGCCGAACCGGCGCGTCCCGCGAAGGACATGGAAGCCCAGCGCGGCAAGCCGGCGCCGATCGAAAAGCCGGTGGCCCAGCAGCCGACCAAGGTCTGGTAGCGCAGGCCCTACGGGGCGATTTCGCTCCGTTTACTGAAAATCCGCAGCAAGTACCGCGAAACACAGCGTTTTTCGCCTGTCGGGCGTCGATGAATTTCGTGCAGAATCTGCATGTTGGCTGACTCTTGGGCCTTTCCAAGCAGGGTCTGCATCTGCACATTGGCCGTGCTGTGTGGGCGGGTTTAGCCGCGAACTCTGGAAGATGCTCGATTTGCCTCTCGAGACTATCGCCCGAGTGACCGTCCACGCCTGCTTGCTGGCGCAAGTTCGCCACCTTGGACTGGTCAACCTGAACACATGACAGATTACAACGATCGCAGAAGTCCCAACCGGGTCCGCGCCGAGCTTGAGGCTGCACGCAATGCAGGCGCGTGGATGCCATGGGCGGGGGCAGCACTTGCCCTGCTGCTCTGGGGCGGGATCGCCGCGTGGCTGGTCGCCACGATCGGGTTCGCCCAGATCTTTGCCCAGTCGCCTCTGTTGCTGGCGGGCGGATTTGCGGTGCTGTTCGCGACGGGGCTGGCGCTGATCTGTGCGGGGATCATGGCGCGTGAGGGCGCGCGGTCGGCGCAGGCCAACCAGGTGGTGCTGACGTCTGCGCGGTTGCTGCTGGAGCCGGCGGACGTGGCGCGGGACGAAGTCACCAGCCTGGCCGAAGCGATCACGCGCGAGACGCAGGCGCTGAACAAGGCGCTGTCCGACACGCGCAGCCGGCTTGATGGCATGAAGCACGACATCGAGACGAGCGTGCAGTCTGCGCTGAAGGCGGCGGAGATCGTGCGCGCGGATTCCGAAGTGCTGGTGAACAAGATGAGTTCGGAGCGGACCAGCCTGAACCAGCTGGCCGAAAGCCTGCGGACGCAGGCGGAGGGTCTGGCGAAGTCGATCCCGCGCCATGCGCAGATGATGTCCGAAGCGACGCGTGCGGCGCAGGATCAGGTGCGGCAGGCGGATGAGACGCTGGATCAGCGGCTGCGCGACCTGCACGAGACGGCGGGGCATCTGGCGGCGCGGATCGACCAGATGGACACGATGGGTGCGGAAAGCCGGAAGCGCGCACAGAACCTTGGCGGCGCGCTGATGCGGCTGGACGAACAGCTGGTGCAGTCGACGCGCATGGTTGAAGCGGCGACCAAGGCCGGCGAGCTGGCGCAGGCGGCGGCAAAATCAACGGCGGAGAGCCTGCGCGACACGGTGTCGGATGCGCTGGGCCAGGCCATGAAGGCGACCGAGACGATCAATTCCAAATCTGCTCAGGCGGCGGAAGATGCACGCTCGGCGATGATTTCGCTGAAGGATGTGGCGCTGCAGGCCGAGGCGACGACGCGCGCAGCCACGATTGCGGCGCGCCAGCATGCGGACGAGACGGAGAAGCGTGCCAACCAGCTTTCGGACTCGCTGTTCCGTGTGGCGACGCGCGCGACCAATGCGGCCGAGGATGGGCTGGAACGCGCGCGGGCGCGGATCGAGAAGGCGTCGCTGCTGATCGGGCAGATGCGCGATGACCATCACGAGCACGCCTCCTCTGTCGATGACCTGATCCTTGAGCCGGAGAAGCCTGTTACGATCGACGAGATGGTGCTTCAGCCCGAGCCGGTGAAGCCGCTTCTGCCGCCGCAGCCGCCGCAGGCCCTGCGTCCGCAGACGCCGCTGTTCGCCGTGCCGTCTGCGCCGCTGCCCTCCTCGCCCCCGATCTCCTCTCCCCTGGCCTCCTCGCCCAAGCCGACGGCGTCGGGCGCGTTTGATGATCCGGCGTGGAATCCCAACCGGGGCGATGGCGCTCATGATGACGAGCTGGTGCTGAACACGATTGCCGGCCCGCGGGCCGTGCCGAATATCGAGCGGCCTGCGCCGCCGATCGACCCCTTCCGCGAGAGCTATGGCGAGGATCGTACGGCTTCGTCGAACTCGACCTGGCGTGGACTGCTCTCGGGGATCGAGGAAGTGGCTCCGCAGGTGCGCGAGCAGTCGGCGGGTCAGATCATCGACCGGCTGGATCGCGCGGGCGTGCGGCTTCAGCATGTGATGAAGGCGTCTGACCTGCGCCGTATCGCGACAGCTTCGACGCATGGTGATCGCCAGCGCCGCCGGGCCATCCGCGATGTGGCGCCGATCGAGATCCAGCGCGTTTCGCGCATGCTGGAAACTGACCGCGAGCTGCAACTGGCGGCGCGGACGTTTGTATCGAACGAAGAGCCGGATGCTCTGCGCGTGCTGTCGATGGCGGAGCGGGCGCGTGAGGACGCGGCGCCGCGGCTATCGGCGTTCCTGCTGCTGGATGCGGCGTTGGGAGCTTCGGTTTAGGGCGACGAGCGCGAACGTAGGGTGCATCTTGATGCATCGGAGTTCGGTCGCGGTGCATCAAGATGCACCCTACTTCATGTGCGTAGCTGCGATTGCTAGTTCGCCGGCGTGACCGGCGGGAGGACTGCGCCCTAGCGGGGTTTGGCGACGACGGTTTTCGTGACGAAGGCAGCGACGTCGTCGGCGACTTTCTGGGCGACGATGGCGAGGGCGGCGGCGCGGGCGCGGGCGGTGGCAGCGTCAGGGATGCCTTCGGCGGTGAAGGATTGCTGGGCGACCATGCGGCGGGTGGTGCTGTCCATGAGACTGGCCTGCACGTCGATGCGCACGGGGCCTGCGCCCTTGCTGACCGACATGTCCACGACACGCCAGCGCAGGTCGTAATCCGTCTGGGCGCCGAGCTGGCCGGGGGCTGCGCGGCCCGGGCCGCCAGCCTTGGTGAGCGAGTTGACGACAGCGCCCTGCAGCAATGCCGGCGCGGTATCTGCCCAGCGCACGTCTGAGAGATAGATGAGTTCCTGGTTGTCGCGCACGGCGATGTCGGCGCTGGCGAAGGCGCGCGAGCTTTCCGGGAAGAAGACGCCGACATCCGCCTGGAGCGGATCGGTCGGAGCAATGGCGCGATCAGCGGGGAGCGAAATCAGCGCGGACGGCACGACCGGTGTCGGGAGAACGGAAACGCAGGCCCCAAGCGTGAAGGCGGGCATCAGCGAGACGGCGAGGGTCAGAGCAACGATCTTCGTTTTCATGATCACCTCTTAGCGCTCAACCGGCGGCGGTTGCTGATAGACGAAGCGGCTCGGGTCCTGCTCGATCTGCGCGAGCAGCCCCTGCAGGCGCAGCATCATGCTCTGGATGTCCGTCGCCGCATGCCCGATGTTCTGGATTGCGGTGGTGGCCGAGGGCGCAAGGTTGGTGTTGATCTGCGCGACGGCGCCGTTGACGTTGGCCATGGCGGTGCGCGCATCCTTGAGTGTCGGCTCAAGATCGGCCAGCGCGCGGGAGGCGTCGGTCGACACCGAATTGACGTCCTTGCTGATCGACGCGAGCGCCTGATCGACCGACTGGGCGGTGCCCTCGATCGTGGCGGCGGCCTTGTCGATCGACTTCAGCGCGCTCGTGGCGCTATCGATCAGGCCGTCATCCTGCGCGATCTTGGCAGCGACCTTGTCGATCGAGGCAAGCGTGGCTGTCAGGTGGGCGAGGTTCTCGTCAGAGAGCATCTCGTTGATCTTCTTGATCGTGTCGCCCGAGACGCCGAGGAGATCCTGTCCGCCCTGGAAGAGTTCGTCGACGAGCGTGCGGCTGGTGAATATCTGCGGCGTCTGGCCGTTGACCGACGTGAGGAGCGGCTTCTTCGGATCGCCAGCGAGGATCTGGATGAAGGTTACACCCGTGATGCCCATGAAGTTGAGCTGGGCGACCGAGTCGGTGCGGACCGGCGTCTGCGCGTCGATGCGGATGCGGGCGACGACCTTGTTGGGATCTTCGCGATCGAGACGGAGTGTCTGCACTTCGCCGACTTTGATGCCGTTGAAGCGAACCTCGCCGCCTTCGGTGAGGCCGTTGACCGGACCTTCGAAGATGACGTCGTAGTCCGCATACGAACGGTTCAGCGGATTGCCGGCGATCCACAGCGTGAATAGCGCCAACGCTCCGGCTGCAAGCAGCACGAAGGCGCCGATCAGAACGTAGTTGGCCTTGGTTTCCATGGCCTATCTCACCGCTGCCCGGCCACGCGGACCGGAGAAGTATTCCTTGATCCACGGATGGTCGTTTTTACGGACCTCATCCAGCGAACCAATTGCAAGCACCTTGCCGTCACTCAACACCGCAACCCGGTCGCAGGTTGCGGCCAGAGTGTCGAGATCATGGGTTACAAGGAATACGGTTAATCCCAACGCATTACTCAGTGAACGCACTAATTCGTCGAATTTGGCGGCGCCGATCGGGTCCAGTCCGGCGGTCGGTTCGTCGAGGAAGACCAGTTCCGGATCAAGCGCGATGGCGCGGGCGAGCGCCGCCCTCTTCCGCATGCCGCCGGACAGGTCGCCGGGACGTTTGGGGGCGGCTTCGAGTTCAAGGCCAGCGAGGCGGAGCTTGAGATCGGCCAGTTCACGCATCAGGGCGTCGGGGATCTTCGTGTGCTCCACCATGGGCGCCATCACGTTCTCGCGGACGCTGAGGGTGGAGAAAAGCGCGCCGTCCTGGAACATCACGCCCCAGCGGCGTTCGATCTTAACTCGCTCGTCGCGCGAGAGGCTGGCGACATGCTGGCCGAAGACTTCGATCTGGCCGGCGTTGGGCGTGTGGAGGCCGACGATCGAACGCAGGAGCACGGACTTGCCGGTGCCCGAACCGCCGATGACGCCGATGATCTCCCCGCGCTTCACATCGAGGTCGAGACCGTTGTGGACGGTCTTGGAGCCGAAGCGATTGACGAGGCCGCGGACGCGGATGATCGCGTCGTCATCGCCCTTCGGCGCGGCCGGCTGTCTTCCAGCGGGGGCGGCGTCGTAGCTCATACGTTCAGCATGTAATAGAGGACGGCGAAGGCGGCATCGAGCGCGATCACCAGGAAGATGGCCTGCACGACGGCGGACGTGGTGCGGCGGCCGAGCGAGACGACATCGCCTTCGACCAGCATGCCCTGCCGGCAGCCGACCATGGCGACGACAAGCGCGAAGACTGGCGCCTTCACGATGCCGACCCAGAAGTGTTGCGGCGGCACGACTTCGGCGAAGCGCGAGATGAACATCTGCGGCGAGATGTTCATCGCCGACCATGCCGCAACGAGGCCGCCTGCGATGCCGGAAATGGTGGCCGCAAAGGTGAGCAGCGGCGTCATGATGATGAGCGCGAGAAGGCGTGGGGCGACGAGCGCTTCCATGGGATCGAGGCCGATCGTGCGCATGGCGTCGATTTCCTGCGTCATCTTCATCGCGCCTATCTGGGCGGTGAAGGCGCTGTCAGTGCGGCCGGCGAGCAGGATGGCGGTGAGCACGGCGCCGAATTCGCGGAGCATGCCGATGCCCACGAGTTCGACCGTGAAGACCGAAGCGTTGAACATCGCCAGCAGGTTCGCGCCGATGAAGGCGATGACGAGGCCGATGAAGAAGGACAGGAAGCAAACGATCGGCAGAGCGTCGAGGCCCGCTTCTTCCATGATGGCGACGACCGACTTCCAGCGGATGCGGCGCGGGTTGGCGATCAGGCGGCCGACGGTGGCGGTGGTTTCACCGATGAAGGACAGGAGGCCCATGAATTCGGACCAGGCCTGCACGGCGCCGTAACCTGCGCGGTTAAGTAGCGCGATGAAGCCGGGCGGACGGATCGGGTCTGGCGGAGCGGCGGGGCTGGCCTTGCGGACCTTGCCGAGCAGGCGTTCCAGCGTCGGGTGCTCGCCGCGGATCGGAATCTTGTCGTCGATGCCTTCGAGAGCGCCAAGTGCGCGATCGATCAGATAGGCGCCGGAGGTGTCGATCTTCTCCAGGCGGCTGACATCCAGGATCGCGTCATAGGCAATCCTGGTCGATCCCAGTTTTTGCTGGATTTCGGCGGCGGTCCACACGGTCCAGTCGCCGATGACGGACAGCACCTGCTTTCCGTTCGGGTCCGTATCGACCTGAAATTGGGAGGGATTGCCAGCCATGATCAATATTTACAGTAGAAATGTGTAGCAAACACCAATCACGGCAAGGTCGCGATGAACTTCCCTTGCGGGTTGCATCATGTGATTAGTGCTATTCAGCCCAATTGCTCGCTAGACGGTGTGTTTACCTGCTAGAAAGCATGAGGTTCCCACTAGAATTATTTGGGGAGTTTACATGCGCGCGATCATCGTTGCTGCGGCGCTACTTGGGCTTCTGCTGGTCGCTGCGGGCGCGGCCGGGGCGCACACCATCCCGATCGAGGCCACGCGGCAATGGGAGAGCGCCCTGCTCTATGGGTTTGTGCATGCGATCGCGGCGATTGTCGCCGTAACGCTGCCCTTCCGGTCGACACTGAAGTTCATCAGCGGCTGGTTCTTTGTGGCCAGCGTGGTGCTGTTCGCGGGCGTGCAGATCGGGAAGATCATGCTGGCGGGTATTCCGAGCCATCCCACCCCGCTGGACGGGCTGACGTTCCTGGTCCCGATCGGGGGGATCTGCTTTATCGTTGGCTGGTTGCTGCTGGGCCTGACGGCGGCGTTTGGGCAGCGGAACGGAAGTTTGAGCGAGTAGCTCCGCTCTTGAGTTGCCGTCCCGGCCGGAGCGCAGCGTAGAGTCAGCATCCATTTCGATGGTATCGCGCACCCGCAATGGGTCCCGGATAGCGCTTCGCGCTTTCGGAATGACAAGTTGTGGGAGAATGACGGCGCTTTAGCTTGAGGCCTGAGCGGCCGAGAGTTCCTGGGCGCGGACGGCGGCGAGGTCGTCGGCGGTGCTGCGGGCCTTGGCCAGCGCTGCGTCCATCGGGGCCAGTTCGAGCAGGATCTGGTATTCGCGCTCGGAGCGCTTGTTGGCGTGCACCAGAGCATCCGAGAGGGAATCGCGGGCCTGGCGAGCATGGATCAGGGCGCGCTCGAACTCCTGCACGTCCGAGCGGGTCGGCTTGGAGGATTTCAGCAGGGAATCGGCGAGCGCCGTAAGGTTCGTCAGACCTTTGGCGGAGGTGTTCAGGTCGGCCCGGACGCGGGTGACGGTGGTGGCCGGGGCGGCCTTGTCGGCGTTGATCTTGCGCCAGTAGGCGCCCGCGCCGTCATGATTGCCGGTCAGCATGTCTGCCAGAGCGGTGAGGCTGGTTTCGCCGGTGGCGAGGCCTTTGTCGCGGGCTTCCTTGCAATAGACGTCGGCCGCCTTGCGAAGCTCGGACTGCTCTTCGGAAAGGGAAACTTCGGCCGAAACGGGCTCATAGACCGAAACGGTCGCGCAGCCGGCAAGCGGCGCCAATGTCATAAACGCAAGAAACGCCAGTTGTCGTGACACCGAACCCAATCCCAGAAGTTCGTGGCAAGTCAGGTAGTTATAGGCGCACGCCGTGCAAAAAGCGAGCGAATGTGTTTGACCTAAGACTGATGCCCGGTAGATGAAGCAAGCATGAATGAAGACCGCCCTCGCCGCACGCTTTACCCCTCTGTCGAGCCCAGGAAGACGGGCCGGCTGGCCGTCAGTTCCCTGCACGAGCTTTACTGGGAAGAGAGCGGCCATCCCGACGGATTGCCTGTAGTTGCGCTACATGGCGGGCCTGGCGGCGGCTCCAGCCCGGAGATGCGACGGTTCTTTGACCCTCGCCGATACCGCATCATCATGTTCGACCAGCGCGGCTGCGGACGTTCGACGCCGCATTCGGAACTGCGCGAAAACACAACCTGGGATCTGGTGCGCGACATTGAGACGCTGCGGTCGCACCTCGGCATCAAGAAGTGGGTGGTGTTCGGCGGATCGTGGGGATCGACCCTCGCCCTCGCCTACGCAGCGATGCACCGCAAGCAGGTTATGGGCCTGATGCTGCGCGGCGTTTTCCTGCTGAAGGAAAGCGAGATCCACTGGTTCTACCAGAACGGCGCCAGCAACCTCTTCCCGGATGCGTTCGACCGCTACGTCGCGCCGATCCCGGAAGCCGAGCGCGGCGACTTGCTGAAAGCATTCTACAAGCGCCTGACCGGCAAGAACGCTTCTGCGCGTGCGGAAGCCGCCGCTGCATGGGCGCGCTGGGAAGGTGAAACGCTGTCGATCCAGGGGCCGCGCCAAAGACCGCCGCGGTTTGACGAGGCTGATTTCCTCGACGCGTTTGCGCGCATCGAGTGCCACTACTTCTACAACAAGGGCTTCTTCGATTCCGATGGCTGGCTGCTGGATCAGGCCGAGAAGTTCGGCGACCTGCCGGGCATCATCGTGCATGGCCGCTATGACGTGGTGACGCCGCTGTCGTCGGCGTGGGCGCTGCACAAGGCGTGGCCGAAGTCGCAGCTGAAGATCGTGCCGGACGCGGGGCATTCCTCGCTTGAGCCCGGAATAGTGTCTGAGCTGATCAAGGCGAGCGATATGCTGGCGGAGAAGCTGGGTTAGCGCGCTTCGCTTACGCCCTCGTCCTTCGACTGACGCGCAGCTTTGCTGCGCTGCTCAGGATGAGGGCTACAGATCCGACGGCAGCTTAGCCCTCATGGTGAGCAGGCGGCGAAGCCGCCGCCCGTCGAACCACGACGGCGTGCTTCAGATTCAATCCGTGGTCGTGAGCGCGCCGTCGACTTAATAGCCGAAGCCGACTTCGTGGACTTTTTCCCATACGCCGAGGACCAGGATCACACCGATGGCGATGGGGACGACCCAGCGCACGAGCGGTTGCCAGATGCGGAAGAAGGGCATGCCGAATTCGGCCTGCATCATCTTCTTCTCGATGATCCAGCCCGCGAAGATCGCGATCAGGAAGCCGCCGAGCGGCATCAGGAGCGAGGACGCCACGAAATCGACGAAGCCGATGTATTCGCGCGAATAGACGTAGCCTGCGCCGATAATGAAGACGGTGAAACCGACGCCGAGGGCTGCGCCCCAACGGGTGACGCCGGTGCGTTCGTCGAGCCAGGAGACGGCCACTTCCATCAGGGCGATCGACGAGGCGAGCGCGGCGAACAGGGCCAGCAGGAAGAATGCGCCGCCGATGAGCGCGCCGAAGGGCATCTGGGCGAGACCGATGGGGAGGTTCACGAACAGCAGGCTGAAACCGGCGTTCGGTTCGCTGCCGACGGCGAAGACGAGCGAGAAGACGACGAGCGCTGCGACCAGCGCCACGGCGGTATCCGACAGCGCGACGATGGCGGAAGAGCGCGGAACGTCTGCATCGCCCTTCAGATAAGCGCCGTAGGTGATCATGACGGCGGCGCCGACGCCGGTGGCGAAGAAGGACTGGGCCAGCGCATCGAGCAGCATGGAGAAGGAGAAGTCTTCCGCGCGGACGCGGGTGAGGAAGGACAGCGCTTCACCAAAGGCGCCGTTGGCTATGCCGAAGCCGAGCAGGATCAGCAGGACCAGGATGAAGACCGGCATGAGGATGGTGGATGCGCGCTCGATGCCGCGCTTGACGCCCCGCCCCACGACGGTGACCGCGAGGCCGATGAAGATGGCGAGGTAGCCCAGCAGCGCAGGCAGGTTTTCCTTCGAGGTGACGGCGTCGAAGCGTTGCTGCGATTGTTCGAGCAGGCCGACATCGTTGGCGAAGGCGCCGGAAATCGCGAAGGGGATGTAGGCCATGAACCAGGCCGACACGACGCAATAGAAGGTGAGGATGAAGAAGGCGGAGAGCATGCCCAGCCAGGCGACGCCGCCCCAGAGTTCGCTCTTGCCCGAGGCGCGGGCGAGCGCCTGAACGCTCTCGACAGCGGAGTGGCCCGAGCGGCGGCCGATGGCGTATTCGGCGGCAAGCAGCGGGAATGCGATCAGGGCGAGGCAGACGAGGTAGGCGATGACGAACGCGCCGCCACCGTTCTCGCCGGTCGTGTAGGTGAAGCGCCAGATATTGCCGAGGCCGACGGACGAGCCGACGGCGGCCATGATGAAGCCGAAGCGGGACGACCAGGTCTCGCTCTTGCGGTCAACGCGTCCTGCGATGGTCATGCGGCCCCTGCTCTGTCAGTCCCGGCTCTATCGGCCCAACCCGGCAATCCGCCCGGCTGGAGAGCCGGAATCAGAACACGCCGCGAAGGGTCATATCGTTCGCGCGGTTGAGGTGTACAGCCATCAACAGCCCGAAACCAACCATAACCGTGACAACAACCGTGCCGCCATACGAAATTAGCGGCAAAGGTATGCCCACGACCGGGAGAAGGCCGATAACCATGCCGATATTGATGACCACGTAGAGCAGCAGGGTCGATACGAAGCCGGCCGCGGCGAGGCCTCCGAATGTACTTCGGCTGTTTCCGGCGATCTGCATGCCCTGGATGATGCAGACACCCCAGGCGACCAGCAGGACGATGGCGCCGACGAAGCCGAACTCCTCCGCCACGATGGTGAAGATGAAGTCGGTGTGCTGCTCGGGGATGTAGTCGAGTTCCTTCTGGGCGCCTTCCATGAAGCCCTTGCCGGCGACGCCGCCAGAACCGATGGCGATGAGGCCCTGCTGGAGCTGGTAGCCGGCGCCGAGCGGATCGGCCTCGGGGTTGAACATCGTCTCGATGCGCTGGCGCTGGTAATCGTGCAGCGCGAAGAAGTAGACGACGGGGACCATCGCCGCGACGAGCAGGAGGATCGAGACGACGATCCGCAGACTGATGCCGGCGAAGAAGATGACGGCGCAGCCCGTGCCGAGGATCATCAGCGCGGTGCCAAGGTCTGGCTGGCGCAGGACGAGGCCGACCGGAATCACAACCATCATGAAGGCGATAATGTGAACCCAGATGCTGTTGCGGCCGGCGGAGAAGGACTGGTGATAGTATCGCGCGAGGGCCAGCGGCACGGCGATCTTCATCAGCTCCGACGGCTGGAGACGGAAGCCGGGCAGGATCTGAAGCCAGCGCTCGGCGCCGTTCACGACGACGCCGCCGAAGTCGACCATGACCAACATGATGACGCCGACAATGTAGCCGGGATAGGCGACGGCGGCCCATAACCTGAGCGGCAGCAGCGCGACAATGAGGGCGACGCCCAGCATCAGGATGAAGCGACCCGCATGCGCGATCGCATAGCTGGCGTCGATGTGCAGGAGCCCCGTCGCGAGATCGTGCGCGCTGGAGCCGGCTGAGAACAGGACCAGCGTGCCGAAGAAGGCGAGCGCAATGATCGTCAGCAGCAGGAACCAATGCAGCTGCGTCAGCTTGTAGAGGAGCGAGTCCTTCCTAATCATGTCGGCTTACGCCTCCGGCCCTAATCATGTCGGCTTGGCCTCGCTGCCCGCGACTTCACGCTGTTGCGGCACGAAGGGCTTGCGGGCGCCGGTGTCGTATTTCAGGGCGTGGGCGAGGAGGTCGCGAGCCATCGGCGCCGCGAGACCCGAGCCAGACACGCCGTGCTCGATCACGATGGAAACGGCGTAGCGCGGCTTGTCTGCCGGCGCATACGCGATGAACAGCGCATGGTCGCGCAAGCGCCAGGGCAGCTTGTCGTTCTTGATCGCTTCGCCGCGCGAATTTCGCTCGGACGCCAAGATGACACGAACCTGCGCGGTGCCCGATTTCCCGGCCATATGCGCGTTTGTGTAGGGAGCAGGCAGTTCGCCTTTGGGATCAACCGATCCACCTTGAAGGTAGCTATAGGCTGTACCACCCGGCTCGCTGGTGACGCCGAACATGCCGGACCGAACGGCTTCGATCACGCCCGGCTTGAATTGTCCCATGGGGGTGATGGTGTTGTCGGGAACCTTCATGCCGCTAACGATCAGGTGCGGATCTGGCGTTTTCTCGCCTCCAGCAATTCGCGCGCACATGACGGCGAGCTGGAACGGTGTCGCGGTTACATAGCCCTGCCCGATCGCCGCGCTGATCGTGTCGCCGGCGTACCACTGCTCGCCGATGACCTTGCGCTTCCAGGCGTCGTTGGGGACTGAGCCGACCTTGCCACCGGTGAGACCGAGTTCGTAGCGATGGCCAAGGCCAAAGCGCTTGGCGACGTCAGCGATGGCTTCGATGCCGGTCTTCTCAGCCGCACGATAGAAATAGCAGTCGCAGGATTTCTGAAGGCCAGCGTGGAGGTTTACGCTGCCGTGCCCTTGCGGCCGCCAGCAGTTGTAGAAGCGGTTGTAATACCACGCCTTGCCGCTGCAATTGACCGTCTCTTCCGGCGACATAGCTCCGCTTTCCAGCGCAGCAGCGGCGACGATTGTCTTGAAGGTCGAGCCCGGCGGATAAACGCCGTCATAGGCTTTGTGATAGAGCGGGTTACGCTCGTCTGACTGAAGCGACTTGAAGAGCGTGGAGCCGATGCCGCTGACGAAGGCGTTGGGATCGGGCGCTGGCGTCGACATCATGCAGACGACGTCGCCGCTATCGACGTCGATCATCACGACGCTGCCGGCTTCGGCGCCGAAGCGCTGGATGGCGTAGTTCTGGAGTTCGGCGTCGATCGACAGAACGATCTCGGCGCCGGGTTTGCCGGCGAGGTCGTCGCTGGGCAGACGGTCGATCACGCGGCCGCCGGCGTTCTGCAACATGCGGATCTTGCCGGGTTCGCCCTTCAGCTCGACTTCGCCATAGGCTTCGATGCCGGACTTGCCTACGCGCATAGCGGGGTGGCGATAGAGGCGACGGACGGCGGCGGCGCGGGCCTTGCCGGCAGGAGATTCAATGCTTTCGTTGACGGCCTTGAGCTCGATCTCCGTCATCCGCGTGATGTCGGCTTCGTTGGCTTTCTGGACGTAGCCGATGGTGTGGTAGAATGCGGCCTGCAGTGGATAGGAGCGCAGCTCGCCCACTTCGGCGCTGACGCCCGAAAGTTCGGGCGACATGACGTTGACCTGCGCGAACTCTTCCCACGTCAGGTCGTCGGCCACGAGGATGTCGCGGAAGCGCGGACCGGTGGTGGCCTCCTGCGTGACTGAGCGCCTGCGGTTTTCGCTGAGCGGCACGATGCGCGAGAGGCGGTCGATGACGTCGATGATCTGCGTGCGGTCGCCCGCGAGTTCGGGGCGGAGTGTAACGTAGAAGTTGCGCTTCGAGCCTGCGAGGACGCGGCCGGTGCGATCATAGATCGTGCCACGGTGAGGCGGGGCGGGTTCGAGGCGGATGCGGGTTTCGCGCGCCTTGGTTTCGAACTCGGCCTGACGGAAGAGCTGCAGCTCCGCGAGACGGACGGTGAGGCCCGTGAACAGGATACCGCCCGTGACCAGAAACATGTTCCGGCGCGAGGGAAACTGATTTCTCCAGTCCCTGTTCATGCACTGGCCCCGTTCATGGCTTGGCCCCGTTCATCGTCTGGCCACCCTGATGCTGGCGGGCACGATTACAAAGCGAACCAGCGGATACAGCAAGGCTGTCATGAGGAAGTCGGCAATCAAAGGTCCGCGTGCGAAGCCTGTGTGGCCTGCTACGCTGCCGGCGACGCCGAGCGCAACGATGGCGGCGATGAACCCGCCGACGAGCGCAATGATCTCAGCGAAAATGACCGGCATGGGCGGCTGGCGATCCCAGGCGATCAGCGCAACGCCGTAGGCGGCCAGAAGGGCCAACGGCCATGCGCCGATGGGCGCTTCGCCGAGGAAGTCCATGGCGACGCCGAGCATCATGAGGCAACCGGCGACCCAGACGGACAGGCCAAAGGACGCCAAGCCTGCTGCGAGCCACAAGCCAGCGATCGGCCACCAGGCGCCAGCCATGCCGACCTGCATGCCGAAGGCTGATGTCAGTGCAGCAAGCACCGTGAGCAAGAGCACCCAGAGGCGCCAGGGCAGCGTCACTGACCGCCCCCCTGCCCGCCGGCCCCTTGCACGCCCGGCTGTGCCGGTTGCGGTGTTGCAGGTTGGGGCGTTGCGGCCTGCGGTGTTGCGGGTTGTGTTTGGGGCGGAGCAGCGGGCGTCGCTGCCGCCGGACGCGGCGTCGTGGTGGCGGGACGCGTGGGCGAAGCCCCCGGACCGGCGGGCGTTTCAGCCGGCGCGGCGACGATCGTAGCGGTGGTTGAGCGCAGGCTGTCGTCCGTGTTCGGACGGACGCCGCCGAGTTCTGGGGCGGATTCCGGCGCTGCGAAATCTGGCGGGGGGACGAGGCGGACGAAGTCAACCGGCGAGCGTTCCATCTCAAGATCAATGCGCCAGCCTGCGCCATCCTTGCGGGCTGTGCCGACGCGCACGCCGAGCGGCAGCTTGCCGTCGTCGCCCGAGGTGACCCAGACTTCGCCCGCGATAATCTTGTCCGGCGTTTCCGGTTCGAGCAGCTGCGCGCCCGAGCCGCTGTCGCCGACGAGCAGCGCGCGGTCGCCCGACTGTGTGCCCATGACCGGGATGCGGCTGGAGAAGTCGGTGAGCAGCAGGATACGCGAGGTGTATTCGCCGACGCGGATCACACGGCCGACGAGACCGTTCTCGTTGACCACCGCAAAGCCCTCGCGGACGCCGTTGGCGGCGCCGGCATTGGCGATGCGGGTGGCGGCGAACGGGCCATTTTCCTCGGCCACGACGCGGGCCGTCACGGACTGACCCTGGGTTTCGCCGACAAGATCGAGCAGCTTTTCATAGCGCTCCATGCGGAGAGCCATGGTTTCAGCGAGGTCTTTCCAACGCTGGAGATCGCGGACGCGGGCTTCGAGCTCTACAATCTTGGCTTCGTCTTCAGCGTTACGGCCGAAGCCGAACGACCAGCCGGCAATGCCGGAGGAGAAGTTGGCGAGGTTGGCGGCGACGCCATCCATGGACTCACGGGAGGCGTCGATACCGCCGCGAACGGCCGTAGACGTCTGAATCGCCAGAATGCCGAACATGGAGATGCCGAGGCCCACGACGACGGCGCGCGCGCCTACGCGCGGCTCTCCCGATCGTCTGCGACCATACCAAGCCATCTATCCACCGCTCCCTATGCCCTTTTACGGGGGCCCCTCACCGGGCCTGGAGGATTCTGAACGGCTTCGCGTCTGGAGCCTAGACCTCCGGTGCGAGCACGCCCTTCATCTTCTCGAGGTTTTCGAGCACCTTGCCCGAACCGAGAACCACGCATTTCAGCGGGTCTTCGGCCACTGTCACAGGCAGACCGGTACGCTCGCGCAGCACGACGTCAAGGTTGCGTAGCAGAGCGCCGCCCCCGGTCAGCACAATACCCTTGTCCACGATATCGGCCGCCAGCTCCGGCGGCATCGCTTCCAGGGCGGTTTTGACCGAATCAACGATCTGGGTGACCGGCTCGGCCAGAGCGCGGGAGACCATCGCTTCGGTGATTTCGATTTCCTTTGGAACGCCGTTCATCAGGTCGCGGCCGCGGATGTCGAGGGACATGCCCTTGCCGTTTTCCGGGGCCTTGGCGGTGCCGATCTCTTTCTTGATGCGCTCGGCAGAGGCTTCGCCGATCAGCAGGTTTTCTTCGCGGCGGAGGTAATTGACGATGGCGTCGTCCATCTTGTCGCCGCCGACGCGGACAGAGCGGGAATAGACCAGACCGCCAAGAGAGAGCACGGCAACCTCAGTCGTTCCGCCACCGATATCAACGACCATCGAGCCCGACGGCTCGTCGATCGGGAGGCCGGCGCCGATGGCGGCGGCCATTGGTTCGTAGATCAGATGGACAGCGCGGGCGCCGGCCATCTGGGCGGATTGGTGGATTGCCCGTCTTTCGACGGGCGTAGCGCCTGCTGGCACGCAGATGATGATGACCGGCGCGATGAAGGAGCGGCGGACCTGCACCTTCTGGATGAAGCGCTTGATCATTTCCTCGGCGACTTCGAAGTCGGCGATGACGCCATCCCGCATCGGGCGGACGGCTTCCATGTAGATCGGGGTCTTGCCAAGCATCATCTTGGCTTCCTTGCCGACCGCGTGAACGACCTTGCGGCCATTCTGGTTCACGTAGGCAACGACCGATGGTTCATCGAGCTGGACGCCATGACCCTTGACGTAGACGAGCGTGTTCGCCGTCCCGAGGTCGATCGCCATGTCGGTGGACATCAGGCTGAAAAGTTTGCCGAACATGGGCACGGGGCTCCCGATCGCGCGACTCACACGCGTGGATTCAGTTAGCTCCCCGTAACCTGTCTCGCGTTTCGAATTCGCTAATGCAATAGCCCACTGTCAATAATACATGAGGCAAGCGGAACGGAGCGTATCGCACGCTTTACAGGCAGCTAAGCTGGACGTTCGAATAGGATCGAATGCCTTCAGGATACGTTTGAGGCCGGTTTTTCAGAGGTCCCAGACGGGACGGTTCGTACACCCTTCGGATCGCGCGAACTTTGCCCTGCCCTCTTGCCAGACTCTCCGCGGAGGCGCCTATGGGTCGCCAAGAACAATGATTACGTCCCAACTCTTCCCCAAATTCACATGACCGACACAAGCGCTGACGGCCCAGACGACGGCCAGAATCCTGGCCGGTTCGCCGCCTTCCGGCATCGCTCGTTCGTGCTCTATTTCCTCGCCCGGGTGTTCACGACATTCGGCGCGCAGATCCTGTCGATCGCCGTCATCTGGCACATTTATGACCTGACCAAGTCGGCGCTGTTCACCGGGCTGGTGGGGCTCGTGCAGTTCCTGCCGCTCGCGCTGCTTGTGCTGGTAACCGGTACGGCAGCGGATCAATTCGGGCGCAGGATGATCATGGGGCTGTCGATCCTGCTCGCGGCTGCGTGCGGGCTCGCCATGCTGACGGCGAGCGTGGCGATGCCGGAGTTCCGGCATGGGGCGTCGCATACCAGTACGCTGACCCCGCCGGTGATCATGAGCACGGCTCCAGGCACGCCTGTCGCCGGAACGCTGACGGCGCCGGAGCCGGTTGAGTCAGGACATCGCCTGCAGTTCAGAATCCCGGACAACGCATTCACTGACCCGAATGGTGATCCGCTCGTCTATTCCGCAACGAAGCTCGACGGCTCACCCCTGCCCGCCTGGCTGACGTTTGATCCGGCTACGCGGACGCTGGCGGGGACGCCGAGCTTTGAGGATCGTGGCGCTACGCCGGTGCGGATAACGGCGACTGATCCGGGCGGCGCGAGCGCGGTGATCGATTTCCGGGTGCATGCCGTCCACTTCACGGCGGCGTATGTGATGCTGGGCATCCTTGTCATATTCGGGGTGGCGCGCGCCTTCCTTGGACCCGCCTCGTCCTCGCTGGTGGTCTCGCTGGTTCCGAACAAGGACTTCGCCAACGCGGTGACGTGGAATTCGTCGGCCTGGCAAGCGGCGACGATTATCGGGCCGGCGGCCGGTGGTCTGCTTGTCGGCTTTGGGCCGGACATTGCCTATGGCGGCGCCTTCGTCATGATGGGACTTGGCGCACTGCTGGTGTTTGCGATCCCGAAGCTGCCCAAGGCTGCGCCGAAGGAACGCCCCACCCTTCACAACATGCTGGAAGGTTTCCGCTTTATCTGGAAGCAGAAGATCATTCTTGGCGCAATCTCGCTCGACCTGTTCGCCGTGCTGATGGGCGGCGTGGTGGCGTTGCTGCCGATCTATGCGGAAGACATTCTGCACCTAGGGCCCGAGGGACTTGGCTGGCTTCGCGCCGCGCCGGCGATCGGAGCGATTGCAATGGCCGGCGTTATCGCCGCGTACCCGATCAAGGATCACGCCGGGCGGATCATGTTCATCTGCGTGGCGCTGTTCGGGATTTTCACCGTGGTATTCGGTGTCTCGACTGTGGCGTGGCTGTCGATCACGGCGCTGATCATGCTGGGCGCGGCTGACATGGTGAGCGTTGTTGTGCGCGAGACGCTGCTGCAGCTGTGGACGCCGGATGCGGTGCGCGGGCGGGTGAACGCGGTGAACTCAGTTTTCGTTTCGGCGTCGAACGAGCTGGGCGAGTTCCGGGCTGGGACGATGGCGCATGCGCTCGGACCAGCCGCGATCGGCGCTGTACCAGCCGTTGTAATCGGCGGCGTCGGGGCGATTGTTGTCGCCGGCGCATGGGCCTGGATGTTCCCCAGCCTGCGCAATGCGCGCCGGCTGGATGGAGAAGACGTCAAGCACTGACGCTTCAGACAAGAATGCGACTAGCCGCTTTGAAGATCGCTTCGGCCCTGGCGCCGAAGCGCTGCTGTAGCGTGCTTTTTCGCAGCTGAATCATGGGAGCGGGAATGCGAATTTACGAATGCGCCTATTCGCTCGCATTCTTGGCGCGCCGTCAGCATGATCGAGGATGCCTTCGCGGCTCAATACGGAGTGGAAGCCGTTGGAACGTGATCCCCTTCCCGATGTCTGCCGCCAGCCTGCGGGTAAGCTCAAGCCTGTCGTCGACCCGGCAAAGTGCGAGGCCAAAGCCGCTTGCGAGGCCGTCTGCCCGGTCGACGTGTTCGAGATCGTGCGGATACCGCGCGAGACATTCCAGAAACTGCCCGCGATAGCGAAGCTGAAAGTTTGGGTGCACGGCATGAAGACAGCCGAGACGCCGAATGCCTCCGCCTGCCTTGGTTGCGCGCTCTGCGTGCAGGCTTGTCCAGAGAAAGCCATCCGGCTCATCGCCACCGACAGATGACGGCTCGGGCCGCCGCCGCTACAACGGCGGGACAGAGCTGGAGAATGTGCATGGCTTATTGGCTGGTGAAATCGGAGCCGGACGTCTTCTCGTGGGATGACCTCGTGAAAGCGGGCAAGAAGGGCACGGCATGGACCGGCGTGCGCAATCACGGCGCGAAGCTGCACCTGATGGCCATGAAGCCGGGCGAGAAGGTGTTCTATTACCACTCGAACGCGGACAAAGCCGTGGTTGGCATCGGCGAAGTGGTGAAGGCTGCCTATCCCGATCCGACCGCAGAGAGCGGGCCGTGGGTTTCGCCTGATATCCGCGCCGTGGAGCCGCTGAAGAAGCCGGTCGGGCTGGCGGATGCGAAAGTCGATCCGGTGCTGAAGGGCATGGTGCTAGTGAACAATTCGCGACTCTCGGTGCAGCCGGTGACCGACGCCGAATGGAAGCACATCTGCAAGCTGGGCGGCGTGAAGGCCTGATCGGCGTTAAATAGCTGTCAGGTGGGAGACAACGTTACATCGCGCACTATCCTCAATCTGCAGTGGATTTGTGGAGGTCGGGCATGCGCGCTGCGAGTGTTTCGGGGCTTCTGGCTGGTCTGGCGCTGACAGTCATTCAACCGGCGAATGCGCAGCTGCCGGACATTACCGACAAGCAGTTTGTCATGATGATGGTGACGGTGATGAGCGTCGACCATCTGAAGAGCGCGTGCAAAGGCGCCGGCGCGCCTGATGCGATGAAGCAGACGACCGCGTGGGAAGAGAAGAACGATGCACCTCTGGTGCGCAAGGCGATCGCGCAGCTGGAGCAGGAACCGAAGCCGAAGCAGGCGGTGGCGAATGCGCGGCGCGGGATCGTCGAGAAGCTCAAGTCCGTGGATCATGACCCGTGCACGTTCCTGATAGCGACCGTGACGCTGCCCGACTCGCAGTTCGCCAACACGCGACAGATGGCGATGCTTCGCAAGGAATTCGGCAATGGCGCGCCGGCGTCGACTTTGGCGGATGCATCGAAGCCAGCCAACACCGCCCCAGCGCCCATACGCTCGGCCGAGCAGAACAAGCGGATGCAGGATCTTGCCGCGAAGATCGAGGGCTTCGGCTTCGACTACACAATGACGATGGGTATTGGCGGCGGGATGGCGATGCGCGTCTTCCCGGTCGTGCTATTCAAGGACCGTCAGGTGCTTGAGGATGTCGAGGCGCTGGCTTTCTCGGGCGGAATGGAGGCGCACAAGCGCGCCAATCCGGAAGACTGGACACGCTGGCGCCGCGCGGGTGGCAAATTGCAGACCCAGACAAAGAAGGGCTGGGAGAACCTGCCTTTCACAGCGGTCTACGCAAAGCTGCCGGACGGCTTCAAGCTGAACGGGCGCTTCCAGTCGCTCGGCGGCGGCGGCAACACGGCCTATGGCGGCAGCGACTTCTTCGCGGCGTGGTCGACATTCGATTTCCTGCCGGATGGCCGCGTGGTGAAGGGCGGCGGCGCCGGCGGCTATTCGGCTTTCCAGCAGGCAAGTTCGGCCTTCTCAAGCGTGACGCCGGAGCGGCGCGGGCGCTATCGCATCAACGGGCTGATGCTTGAGATCACCTACGACAACAAGGTGAACGAGCAATTCCTGATCGTGTCGGACCCCAAGGACCCGAGCGTTATCTGGCTTGATGGCACGAGCTATACGAGCAAGGACTAATCGAGCGCGATCTGCCGATTGCAGCCGATGGCCGCGATGAAGGCGGGGTCGTGGCTGACCACAATCAACGCACCATCATAGGCGATGAGCGCCTGTTCGATCGTTTCTATTGAATCGATGTCGAGGTGGTTGGTGGGCTCGTCCAGCAACAGGAGCTGTGGCGGTTCGGTTGCCGCGAGCAGGCAGGCCATGGAGGCGCGCAGGCGTTCGCCGCCGGACAGCGTGGCGACGACCTGATGCGCTTTCTTGTTGCGGAAGGCGAAGCGGGCGAGGCCTGCATAGGCGGCGTTATCGTCCAGCTCCGGATTAGCGGCGCGCATGTTTTGGAGCAGCGTCTGCTGGTCGTCGAGCATGTCTGAATGCTGGTCGAGCATCGCGATGCGGCCGTCGAGACGACGGATCGTGCCGGCCGCAGGCTGGCGCTCGCCGGCGATGATGCGCATCAGGGTGGATTTGCCTGTGCCGTTGCTTCCCGCAATGTGAATGCGCTCCGGGCCTGTGACCTTGAAGCTGAGTGGACCGAATAGTTTGCGGCCGCCTACTTCGGCTGTGACATCCTCGAACTGCAGCACGAGCTTTTGCGACGGCAGGTTCACGCTGGGCGCAATGACGTTGAGGGGTATGAGAACCTCGAACTTCGCCTTGGCATCGTCGAGTGCGTCGTTGGCGGAGGAAAGCTGGCGGTCCGCCAGGCGGTTGGCGGCGCCTTGCGAGGCCTCTGCCCTATCCTGCTTGAAGTCGAGCATCATCTTGCTCTGCCCGGCTGCGAAACGCCCGGCCTTTCCGGCGGCGTCCTTGCGTTGCTTCATCTCGCGCTGAAGCTGGACCTGATCTTTCACGCGGCGCAGGTCCGTCTCGGCCTTGTCGAGCGCATCGGCGGCGGCGGCGCGGCGCAATTCGCGCGCGGCGGCGAATTCCGACCATCCGCCGCCGAAGATGCTGATGCCAACAGGCGTCAGTTCGATGATGCGGTCGACATGTTCGAGCAGGTCGCGGTCGTGGCTGGCGACGAAGGCGGCGCCGCGCCATTCGTCGATCAGGGCGAGGATAGCGGCCCTGCCTGGGCCGTCGAGATTGTTGGTGGGTTCGTCGAGCAGCAGGATGTCAGGCGCCTCGAGCCACA
Source organism: Hyphomonadaceae bacterium (assembly GCA_036733305.1). Lineage (GTDB taxonomy): Bacteria > Pseudomonadota > Alphaproteobacteria > Caulobacterales > Hyphomonadaceae > UBA7672. The sequence continues at coordinate 10,786 of DAINAT010000023.1, read as the reverse complement.
GACGCGCAACGGCGATGCGTGTGCGCTCGCCGCCGCTGAAGCCACTGATGGTGCGGGTGAGATCGCGCTCTGGCAGGTCGACCTTTGCCAGCGTTTCGGCGATGCGATGCTCCAGCGTCCAGTCGGCCTCAGCCATGTCCTCTTCGCTGCCTTCGCCACGTTCGAGTCGCGCAAGACGGGCGAGGCCTTCGCTCACGCCCAGCGCTTCGGCCAGGGTGATCGAGCCGTCAGGCCAGCGCTGCGCCAGCTCTCCGACGCGGCCGATGATGTTGATGGAGCCAGCCGCAGGTTCGCCTCGCCCCGCAACGAGATGCAGGAGCGTGGACTTGCCCGAACCGTTGCGGCCGACGAGGCCGACGCGCTCGTCACCTATGGCGAGCGTGAGATTTTCGAAAAGCGTGCGGTCGCCGGGCGTTTTTGCGGCGACGCGGTCGAAGGTGATGGAAGACATGGAGACACCGAAAGCTCGAGCAGAACGACGCGAAAGTCTGGCGCGGGTCCTAGAGTTTCATGTGCGGTGAGCTCCTGCTGATCGGCGCTATGTGCGGCAGGAGGCCCGGAAAGTCAATGTTTGCAGCGCGCCTAGACATCCGGGCGGGTGAAGTACCAGCCATTGCGCGCCTCGATGGCGGTGGGCGCTTCGAAGATTTCGGAGAGGATCGTGTCGGTCATGAGTGCGGATTTTTCCGCGTCGTGGGCAATCCGGCCGCCGCGCATCATCACAGCATAGGTGATCTCGGGGATGATCTCTTCGACATGGTGCGTGACCAGCAGGAGCGTCGTGCCGTTGCGGACGAGGCCGCGCAGGGTGTCAAGGAAGTGGCGGCGCGTGGTGGGGTCGAGGCCGGCGCAGGGTTCGTCGAGCAGCAGGGCCTCCGGCTTGTGCACCAGAGCACGCGCGATGAGGACGCGGCGGGCCTCGCCGGTGGACAGCGTGCCGAGACGGCGGCTGGCGAGATGGGTGACGCCCATCTGTTCGAGCGCCCGATCGGCGGCGTCTTTCATCGTGTTGGTAACGGTGTGATGCGCCCACACCCCGGAGGACGCGAAGAAGCCGGAGATGGCGACTTCGAAGACTTCGAGATTTTCGTCCTGCGCCATGTCGAGCTGCAGCGAGGATGAGACGACGCCGAGGCGCGTGCGGAGTTCCGAGACGTTCCACGCATCGCGGCCGAAGATCTCGACCGGGTCGCCCGTGGTCGGGAAAAGCTGGCGCGTGATGAGTTTCACCAGCGTGGATTTTCCAGAGCCGTTGCGACCGAGGATGACGGTGTTCTGTCCGCGCTGGATGGTGAGCGAGAGATCGTCCACGAGCTTTGTATCGCCGCGAAGAACGGTGACGTTTCGTAGGGAGAGGAGTGGGATGATCATGCGCTGGCTCGGGAGGTGAGCGCGCCCTCATGCTGAGCAGGCGGCGTAGCCGCCGGCTCAACTTGCTTACGATGGCGAACCACGAGGGCGTAATTACTAAGCAGCTGCACCCGTGGCTTTGGCACGGCGAACATCCAGCTTGTTGAGGGCGTGGACGTAGGCGCGGGCGGAGGCGACGAGCGTATCCGGGTCGCTGGCCTTGCCGGTGGCGACGAGGCCCTGCTCTGCCAGGCGCACCGAAACGGTGGCTTGGGCGTCAGTGCCTTCGGTGACGGCGCTGACCTGATACAGCTCGAGCACAGCCGAATGCGGGACGAGCTGGCGGATGCCGTTGAAGACGGCGTCGACCGGGCCGTTGCCTGTGGCTGTCGTGGAGCGCGCTTCGCCTTCGATTGTCAGCACGATCTCGGCGCTTTGCGGGCCATCCGTGCCGGCGACGACCTTGAGGCGCGTCAGCGAGACTTTCTCCTGCTTGCCGGCCATCTGGTCATCGACGAGCGCGATGATGTCTTCGTCGAAGACGTGCTTTTTCTTGTCGGCCAGATCCTTGAAGCGCTTGAACGCATCGTTGAGCGTATCTTGCTCGAGGACGTAGCCCAGCGACTCTAGCTTGTCGCGGAAGGCGTTGCGGCCAGAGAGCTTGCCCAACATGAGCGAGGTGGACGGAACGCCAACATCTTCGGGGCGCATGATCTCGTAGGTCTCGCGGTTCTTGAGCATGCCATCCTGGTGGATGCCGCTCTCGTGCGCGAAGGCGTTCTTGCCGACGATGGCCTTGTTGTACTGCACCGGGAAGCCGGTGATCGACGACACCATTTTCGAGGCGCGCGAGAGCTTCGGCGTGACGATCTCGCTGTAGTACGGCAGCGAGTCACCGCGGACCTTCAGCGCCATCACAACTTCTTCGAGCGCGGCATTGCCGGCGCGCTCGCCGATGCCGTTGATCGTGCATTCGATCTGACGAGCGCCGTTCATGACGCCGGCCAGCGAGTTCGCGACGGCAAGGCCGAGGTCGTTGTGGCAGTGGGTCGACCAGATGACTTTATCCGAATCCGGAATGTTCTCGATCAGGCGACGGATCAGGTCGCCGTATTCGACCGGGTGCGAATAACCGACCGTATCGGGCACGTTGATGACGGTGGCGCCAGACTGGATCGCGACGTCGATGCACTTGCAGAGGAAATCAAACTCGGTGCGGGTCGCGTCTTCAGCCGACCATTCGACATTGCCGACGAAATTCCGCGAACGCGTTACGGAGGCGCCGACGGCCTCGAGAACGGCGTTCGGCCCCATCTTGAGCTTGTGCTTCATATGCACGGGGCTGGTGGAGATGAAGGTGTGGATGCGCGGGTTGGCGGCCTTCTTCAGCGCCTCCCCTGCCTTGTCGATATCCGTCAGCGTCGAGCGGGCGAGCGTGCAGATCGACATATCTTTCGCCATGGCGGCGATCTGCGACACGGACTGGAAGTCGCCTTCGGACGAAGCGGCAAAGCCGGCTTCGCAGATATCGACCTTCATTTCCTGCAGCAGTTCGGCGAGCTCAAGCTTTTCGCGAACGGTCATGGAGGCGCCGGGCGATTGTTCGCCATCGCGCATGGTGGTGTCGAAGATGAGTACGCGGTCCTTGCCGTTTACGGTCGGGCCAGCGAGCTTGGTGATTGGGGCGGTCATTGAGGGCGGTCCTGTGAGGGCGTGTCTTGGGAAATTCTTCAAATCCCCTGGACGCGCGATCCGCGCTCTAAGCCCGGATCACGAACGCGCCCAGGGGCTGCTAAGCAGCCCCTGCTGGGAAAGAAGAAGGGTAAGCCCCTGATTGCGCATGGATGCTCTATCGTTCGGGTCGCGGTTCAGGTCAAGTGACAGGAAATTAGGCCCTTCGACCTAGTCCGCCGAGGCAGACCCAACCCTGTTGTCCGGATTTGGCGACTGGTTTGGGCCCATCGGCTCGCCGTCTTGCTGGAGATCCGGTTCGTCGTTAACGGCCTTCCGGGCGGCGAGCGCCACTGTGATCCAGATGCCGACGACTGCAATCACACCGCCGACGGCGATCAGCACGCCCCCGCCCATGGCAGACATGACCGACTGACCCAGCAGCGCCACGATCAGCGTCTTCGGGATCGACCCGAAGAAGCAGCCGGCGAGGAAGCGCCAGACATTCGCCTTGGAGGCGCCGAAGGCCATGTTGACCACAATGGCGGGCGCAGTCGGCACCGAGCGCACGATGGCGCTGGCAAGGAAGTCGTTGCGGCCGATGAAACGCGACAGGCGGTTCACCGTGTTGCCGCCATAGCGGTCGACGAGTTCGCGCCCGCCCAGACGGCCCATGTAGAAATGCAGCCACGCGGCGGCCATCTGGCCCGCCATCGCGTAGGCGCTGCCGAGCCACGGGCCGAACGCCACGATGCACCCGGCCATCAGCACAAACTGCGGCGCGGCGATGAAAGCCGTCAGGATGAAAACCAGAATAGTCGCCGGCAAACCCCAGGGACTGTTGCGCAATCCTGCGAGCTGTTCGTCGATATGGTCTGCGAAGCCGAATGCGCCCGACTTGCCGAGAACCATCAGCACGCCTACGCCGCCCAGCAGGGCGAGCGACACCCAGATGGTGCGCCACGCACGGGCGTCCATATTGGTGAGGAAAGCGGTGATCTTGTTCATCGGAGGGCCCAGATGCGCCCTTGGGGCGAAACCGTCAAGAATCGCGCAGCATCAATGAGGTGCGTCGCCTTAGCGGATGGCTGAACGAGCGCCGAGGACCTTTTCCATCGCCTTCAGCAGGTCCGCGGGCTGAACCGGCTTGGCCAACAGGGCCGAGGCCTGCCGCAATTCCGGGCGGCGCTCCGCCAAGGTTTCGTCCATCAGCGCTGACGCAACGATTACGGCTGGCCTGCCCCGGGACGCCGACAACAGGCTGATTGCGGATAGAAGCTGGTAACCGTCCATGCCCGGCATTTCGAGGTCTGTGACGACGACATCGAAACCGCCTTTCAGGATGTGGTCGAAAGCTTCGCCTCCGTCGGGAACTTCCGTGCAATCAAAACCCGCCGACTCGAGAATGAGGCGCAGATAGGTGCGCATGCCCGATGCGTCATCCACGATCAGAACGCGCGGTTTTATAGGCTGTCGTGCGACTTTCGCGTCTGCGGACATCTTTTTATTCCCGGGAGTGCTGGTAGTCTTCTTATGTGGGTGGCACATACGTTCACAGGCGAGTGGGCGCTCCTCCCAGCCCGACAAAAACATGTCATTTCGCGACAGTTGCAGGGAAACCGGGTGTCATGCTGACGCAGGCCGCACCGAGATGAGGGAAATCATTCGCGCGAGCGCCTGGAGCGGCTTTCGCGAGCTGGTGATCGAGCTCGGGGGTGACCCCGACGCGATTCTTGCCGCTGCGCAGGTCTCTCCCTCCGCCCTCACCGACCCCGAACGCTACATGCCGCTGCGCGCATTCGTCGACAGCCTTGCTTCTGCGGCCGAACGACTTGAGCGACCGGACTTCGGACTGCGCTTGGGTCAGGTGCAGAACATATCCACGCTTGGCGCACTGTCGATCGCGATCATCAACGCACCGACTGCGCGCGAAGGCATAGAGGTCGCCGCGCGCTTCATGCACGTGCACAATCCTGCGCTCTCCGTGACGCTGGCGCCGATGCCGCGCACCTCTCGCGACTTCCTGTCGGCGACGCTGGCGTTGCGCAGTCAGCGGCGGCGCGAACAGAATGACGAGCGCATCATCGCCTCCTTCCACAGATCGCTCAGCGAACTGGGAGGTGATGACTACAAGCCGCGCGAAGTGTGGTTCATGCACGAACCGATTTCGTCACTGACCGTCTATCGCAAGATCTTCGGCATAACGCCGAGCTTCGGCAAGCCGACGATGGGCATCGCCATCGAACGCGCGGTTCTGGATACGTGGCGACCCGGCGGCTCTTCGCACATGCGCGAGATCGCAGAGACATATCTCCACGCCCACACACCGACGCGCGAGAAGGTGCTGACCCGGCGCGTAACAACGATGGCGCGCAGCCTGCTGAAAGGACGCGAATGCACGCCGGAGCAAGCGGCGAAAGCGTTGGGCCTGCATGCGCGCACTTTGCAGCGGCGACTGAAAGGCGAAGGCACCAGCTTTGAGAAGATCAAGGACAATGTCCGCCGTGAGTGGGCAGAAAGATTGCTGAAGCAGCCGACGGTTTCGATCTCGCAAATCGCGCAAATGCTCGACTACGCTGATGGGGTGGACGGCCCCTGTGTCCGGCGTCGAAGCGCCATAGGGTGGTCGTTGTTGAAGCAACCGCCACAGCAGGAGCCGTCCACATGAAGACTATCACGATTGGGATTGATCTCGCCAAGTCCGTTTTCCAGGTTCACGGCGTTGACGCCGCCGGTCTGATCACCGTGCGGAAGAAGCTGCGCCGCGCCGAGGTGCTGACCTTCTTCGCGTCACTTGAGCCCTGCTTGGTTGGCATGGAGGCCTGCGCGACGGCGCACTTCTGGGCGCGGGAGTTGTCGAGGCTGGGTCACGAAGTCCGGTTGATGCCGCCGAGTTACGTGAAGGCCTATCTTCGCCGACAGAAGAACGATGCAGCCGATGCCGAGGCGATCTGCGAGGCGGTGATGCGACCCAGCATGCGCTTCGTGCCGGTCAAGAGCGCCGAGCGGCAGGGCGTACTGGTGTTGCACCGGACGCGCGAGCTATTGGTGCGCCAGCGCACCATGTTGATCAACGCCATCCGCGGTCATTGTGCAGAGTTCGGGATGATCGCCCCTCAGGGCGCTCGTCGCTCGGCTGAGCTCATCGGGCAGGTTCAAGCGGCGGACGCGGCGGTTCTTCCAGACCTCGCCCGATCAGCCTTGCTTAGGCTAGCCGATCAGCTCGATGCACTCGCTATCGAGATCCATGCCCTCGAGCGGCAGCTCATGGCCTGGCATCGCCAGGATGAGGCCAGCCAACGCCTGGCGACTATACCCGGCGTCGGTATCATCACGGCGACTGCGCTCGCCGCTTCTGTTACTGATCCGAGCCTGTTCCGGTCGGGCCGCGAGTTCGCTGCCTTCCTGGGACTCGTGCCGCGACAGAACTCCTCCGGCGGCAAGGACCGCCTCGGCCGCATCTCGAAGATGGGCGATGGCTATCTCCGAAAGCTTCTTGTGGTCGGAGCCACCTCCGTCATTCGCCGTGCCGGCGATAATGCGTCAGCGACCGGCGCTTGGGTGAGATCTCTGATGGAACGCAAACCGAGCAGAGTTGTCACTGTCGCCATGGCCAACAAAACCGCACGCATCGCCTGGGCCGTACTTTCACGCAGGGAGGACTATCGTGCGCCAGCAATGATCTGACCAAGATCGCAGCGGCAGGGCCGCTGCTCCAAACTGCGAGGGTGCACATGAGCTGATGAGGATCAAGAAGCGGACCGCAAAGAAAGATAACCCGCAGAGCTGTCGGAGCATCAAGCTCGCTAATCTGAGAGGGACTTTTCTAGCGGACTCCATCAGGGCCAGCGGCCATCGACGCCGCGCAAACAGGCCGGACAGATGACCGCACCCGACAGATCTTCAGCTCGGCTCAACTTTCCCCTTGCAGCTCAGGGGCCGTCCACAGATGACAGCTCTGCCTTCTCGCGTAGCTGCAGGCGCTGGTTTGGAGAAGCGCCACGGACCTATCGCACGCGCTTTACGGAGGCGCGCAGCAAGTCCAAGCCCTCAGTTCCGCCGACATCGCGCGTCAATTCGCTTGCGGCAAATCTGCGCGCCAGTTCGCGACAGATACACTAACTCAGAACATGTCCAGGCCGGTTGACGCGACCGATACCTGCCAGAGCTTTCTGGCTGCATCAGCGTCGACAGCGTGTGAATCAACGCCTGCAATGCGCGACTCGCCGGGCTGCGTGAGCTTGGCCACATCGCAATCCTCGCAATAGAGACCGCCCTTGCCGTTGAGCTGGGGCGAGGTCGCGGCCCAGGTCTCGGTGGCGGCGCCCTGCTCTACGGTCTTGAAGCGCTCGTTGAGCTTGCCTGTATCGTCGATCCAGCCGAAGGCGATCATCTCTTCCCTGGGTAGGTGACGCTGCAGCTCGGTCATGATGCCGCCGGGGTGAACGGCGAAGGCGCGGACACCGTGCGCCTGGCCCCGGCGATCAAGTTCCACAGCGAAGAGCGAGTTGGCGGTCTTGGCCTGGCCGTAGGCTGTCCACTTCTGATAAGGGCGCGAGGTGTAGTGGATATCCTCGAATACGATGGGCGACAGCTTGTGACCCGTGGAGGACACGCTGACGACACGCGAGCCGTTTGCTGCTTTCAATGCGGGTGTCAGTCCGGCTGTAAGCGCAAAGTGGCCGAGATGGTTGGTCGCAAATTGCGATTCCCAGTTGGGGCCGACGCGGGTTTCCGGATTGGCCATGATCGCGGCGTTGTTGATCAGGATGTGCAGCGGCTTGCCCGAAGCGACATAGCTGTCCGCGAATGTCTTGACCGAGTTGAGATCAGCCAGATCGAGCTCGCCGACTTCGACGCCGGGAATGCCGGCAAGCTCTTCACGCGCTTTGTCGGGGCGGCGGGCCGGGACCGTGACGTGCGCTCCCGCTGCGACCAGCGCCTTCACCGCCTCGATGCCGATGCCGGAGTATCCGCCGGTGACAATCACGTTCTTGCCTGTCAGGTTGATGCCCTTGAGTACGTCGGCCGCTGTCGAACGGTGGCCGAAGCCCGTTCCCATCGAGGCTTGCTGTTCTGCAGTCATGGCGGCGTTTCCTGATGTGAGCGTTTACTCACATAACCATGCTGGCCGCATATCCGTAAAGTCCTGCCGTAGGGCCAATGCGGCGCTGACGATACGATTTGAACCGTCTCGACATAGGGACGTCACATGAGCATGTTCCATCCCCATGATGCGCATCAAGATTCTCGGCCTGCTCGCCCTCCCCCTCGCACTGATCGGTTGCGACACGCTTCCTGGTGCGTCGAGCACGAAGGGCGATTGGCCCTACGCCTCGCTCGGCCACAAAACACCGCTGCTGATCGCCCACCGCGGCGCCTCGGGTCACCTGCCCGAGCATACGCTTGAGGGCTATCAGCGCGCGCTCAACGACGGCGCGGACTGCATCGAGCCGGATCTGGTGTTCAGCAAGGATGGTGTTCTGGTTGTGCGCCACGACACCTACCTCTCGACCACAACGGATGTGGCCGCGAAGCCGGAATTCGCCAACCGCAAGCGCAAGTCGCCTGATCCGGAATTCAACGGCAAAGAAGACTGGTGGGCGGCGGACTTCACCCTGGCCGAACTCAAGACGCTGCGCGCCATCCAGTCATTCAAGGGGCGGCCGACGACCTTCGACGGCCTCTATCAGATTCCGACCTTTGACGAGGTTCTGGAATTGGCGAAGTCACGCGTGACCGTGACCAGCGAGCCGGTGTGCGTCTATCCGGAAGCCAAGTCGCCTGCCTATCACGCCGCCAATGGCCATGCCGACATGGCCGAGAAAATTCTCGCCAGCCTGAAGAAGCACGGCATGGACGGCGCCGGATCGCGCGTATTCATCCAGTCGTTCGAACCAGACTTCGTGAAGAAGATCGACGCGATGACCGACCTGCCGGTTGTGATGCTTGTGGCCAACAAGGAAGGCCTCGACGCCGCCATGGCCAAGCCGGGCGCGCCGTTCTGGCAGGGCCTTGGCCCGAGCATCGGCATGCTGCGGGACGCGAGCGGCAAATCGTCAGGCGTGATCGAGGCCTCGCACAAGCTGGGCATCCCAGTGCACCCGTGGACGTTCCGCGATGACCAACCGATCGGTGGCAAGCCGATCGCCACATCGCTGAAGGAGTTCTTCGCGCTGGGCATTGATGGCTTCTTCACCGACTTTGCCATTACCGGCTACGCCGTACGCAACGATGTGCTGCACGGCGTAGAGTAGCGCTGCGCGGCTGGCGGGCATTAGCCACTCGGCACAACTCAGAAAAGCAGTCAAAAGCCGATCCTTTCGGCGTCCGCGTGTCGTTGACCCTTCACACAATCGGGAAGGTTTGCCGCATAATCCGAACAATCCGCTCGCGATGCCGCCGGCTAGCCCGCCGCCCGCTGGGCCTGCGCCGACAGAGTCTGCGCCGAGCTGATCCTTTCCAATGACGGTTCAACGCGGCTGTCGAATACCTCTCTGGCAGCATCGACAGCCGTTCTGTTTTCGAATGCCCACATTCCCAAAAGCGAAACACGTTCCGAGAACGATCGGCCAAGCGCCGTCAGCTTGTAGTCGACACGCGCAGGCACGATGGGCGTGACGGTACGTTCGATGAGACCGTTTCGCTCAAGCGCCCTGAGGCTAAGCGTCAGCATGCGCTGCGAGATACTCGGTATCTCGCGCCTGAGTTCTGAGAAACGCCGGCTGCCGCTGGACAGCAGCATCACGACGGGAATCGTCCACTTGTCGCCGATCAGCTGAAACATCTCAGTGGCCGGGCGGCACTGCTCGGTTACATGAAGGGTACCAGGGCTCAAGAAAGTGCCTCCTTGTGGGATCAACCACTCACCTCAATGTAGCGATGCATTCGCCAATCGCCAGCAGGAGCGCTCGCATGCTGAACTTCGCCCTTATCATCGGTTCAACCCGACCCAACCGTTTCGCTGACGTTCCAGCGCGATGGATCATCGAAGGCGCGAAAAGTCGCGACGATTTTACGTTGGAAACGCTCGACCTGCGCGATCATCCCCTACCCTTGTTCAACGAGCCGGCGCCGGTCGGCTATTCGGGCGGCAAGTTCACGGAGGCTGCGGCTGAAGCCTGGCGGCACAAGATCGGCGCGTATGACGGCTACATAGTTACGGCCGCCGAGTACAACCACGCGCCGACCGGTGTGCTGAAGAACGCGTTCGATAGCGCCTCGTTTGAGTGGAATCGCAAACCGATCAGCTTTGTGGGCTATGGCGGCGTTGGCGGCGCGCGGGCGATCGAGCATCTGCGCGGGATTGCCGTGGAGCTGCAGATGGCGCCGATCAAGCAGGAGGTGAACATCGCGATGGCGGAGTTCCTGGGCGTCGTTCAGCAGGGCAAAACGCTGGATGATTATGCGCATCTGGTGGCGTCGCGAACCGCCATCTTCGACAACATGGCCTGGTGGGGCAACGCGCTGAAGTCGGCCAAAGCCGCCTGAGCGAGTTCTGCCAAAAGCAAGCGGGCCGCGGAGTGATCCGCGGCCCGCACTATTTGGTCGATCAAATCAGCCCGGCGTTAGTGCGCGCCGGAGGCCATGGCCGCGAGCATGAGCAGCGCAACGATGTTGGTGATCTTGATCATCGGGTTCACGGCAGGACCTGCCGTGTCCTTGTAGGGGTCGCCGACGGTGTCGCCGGTGACAGAGGCCTTGTGAGCTTCCGAACCCTTCTTGTGAACGACGCCGTCCTTGTCGCGGAAGCCGTCCTCGAACG
>DAINAT010000022.1:0-38834 GCA_036733305.1 Hyphomonadaceae bacterium | reverse complement strand
AGGCGTTTGAAGAGCTGGTGCATGCTCTTCGGGTGGCGGATGTGCGGGTTGCGCTGGCGGGGGAAGAAGATGAACGGGAGGCCCAGCATCTCGCGGGCGCGTTCGTGGATGAGGACCTGCATGGCGTATTCGAGGGCGCAGATATGGCCTTCGAGTTTGGCGCGGTCGTCTGTCCAGTAGGCGAAGCCTTCGATGTCTTCCGGGTCGGTGACCCAGCTCACGATCTTCTGGAGCCAGGCGCGCATGAATTCGCGGGACCGCGCGACCTTGTCGAGCGGGAAGAGGATGCGCAGCAGGAGGATGAACATCTGACCCATGGGTGGGAGTATAGGGTCGGTTCAGGAGGGGGTGGATTCTGGGGAGGAGTATCCCCCAGCATGCGCGGCCAAGGTGTTGAAATCAGACGGGACGACGTTTCTCTGTCCTACAGTTCTGCACCACCTCTATCCCCCATTCTCGCATCGCTTACGGACGTGTCCCCCGCGCAGGCGGGGTCCAGCGGGTGGGCGTGTTGGTGGATGTCGTGCGCTGACGCGCTCTCGTTTTGTGGGACTGGTTCCCGGCCTTCGCCGGGAACGCGTGAACGGGGGTCACGCTTCCAGCGGTGCATCGTTGATGCACCCTACGGGTTTGGGGGTGGTCTTGGGCAGCGGGACGAGTTGCCCCTGGGTCCCGACTTTCGTCGGGAGGAGCGGGACGATGAGCTGAGGATGGTGGGTGGGGCTGAGTGGGGTCTGTTTCTAGAGCTTTGAGAAGTCTGGGGCGCGTTTTTGTTGGAAGGCGGTGAAGGCTTCCATGGCTTCGGCGCTGCGGAGGCGTTCGCCGAAGATGGCGCTTTCGGTGCGGGACTGGGCGAGGATTTTCTCGCTGTCGCGCATGAGCTTCTTGGCGGCCATGACGGCGCCGATGGGGCGTTGGGCGAGTTTGGCGGCTGCTTCGCGCGCGGCCTTCAGGACCATGTCCTTCGGCAGGGCGGCGTTGGCCAGACCGAGCTGGGCGGCTTGTTCGCCGGTGAGCGCATCGCCGAGGGCGAACATGGCGAACGAACGGGCGTGGCCGATGCGGGCCGGGAGAAGGACGGAGGATGCGGCTTCGGGGACGAGCGCGAGGTTGACGAAGGGCGTGGTCAGCTTGGCATCCGAGGCGACGTAAACGAGATCACAGTGGAGCAGCATCGTGGTGCCGACACCGACGGCGAGGCCGGGGACGGCGGCGACGATGGGTTTGGGGAACTGGATGATGGCTTCGATGAAGCCGTGTGCAGCGGGGGCTTCACCGCCCATCGAGGCGGCGGCGAAATCGGCAAGGTCGTTGCCGCTGGTGAAGCTGTCGCCTTCGGAGGCGAGGAGCACGACGCGGATCGACTTGTCTTCGACGGCGCGGGCGAGCGCTGCGGTGGCGGCGCGGTACATCGCGTTGGAGAGTGCGTTCTTCTTGTCCGGACGGTTCCAGACGATTTCCATGATGCCGTTGGCTTCGGAGATTTTGACCAGATCTGTCGTGTTGGGGTCGGTCATGCGTTCACCTGTTCGGTCTGAAGGACTGTCGCCGTATCAAGCACCTTGGCGAAGTCCGCTTCAAGGTGGGCCATGGTTACATCGAAGATGGTTTGGGCGGGAAGGTCTGACAGATCGAAGCCGAGGACGGCATCGCGCACGACCGTCATGCGGAAGCCGAGATCAGCCCCTGCCCTGACGGTAGAGTTGACGCAGAAGCCGGCGACGGCGCCGGTGACGATGAGATCGGTGATGCCGTTGGTGCGCAGGTGGGCTTCGAGATCGGTGGAGGCGAAGCCTGAGGACGTGCGCTTGATGAAGACCGGCTCGCCTGTCGCGGCCTGTGCGCAGGGCATGGGCTGATAGCCGGCGGCGGCTTCGTGGAAGCCGGATGCCGGATCGTCTTCGCGATGGCGGATGTGCAGGACGGGCTGGCCGGATTTGCGGAAGGCGGCGGCGAGCGCTTCGATGCGAGCGGGCGCGTCGGCGTTGACGCTATCCTGCCCGCGGTCGATGCGCTGCTGCATCTCCATCTGCATGTCGATGATGACGAGAGCTTTCACGCGCGGGCCTCTGGAGGTCTGTGCGGGTGACCTGACACGCGATGAGGTTCGGGGGCAACAAGGTTCGTGTTGGGGGTGGTGAGGACGCGCTCGCGGTTCGACGGGTGCGCAGCTTTGCTGCGCTGCTTACCATGAGTGCTGACCACTGCTTGTCATCCCGGCCGTAGCGGAGCGGAGAGCTGGGACCCATCGAGAGGGGGCGCGCACTCGCAATGGGTCCCGGATAGCGCTCGCGCGCTTCCGGGATGACAAACGGTGGGTGAGGCGGCGGCGGCGGTGTGGTGCATCGTTGATGCACCTACTCTCCGCTTAAACTTCGTCCGGGATCAGGCGATACGCTTGTAGGAGAGGTGGTTGCCGCGGCTGACGTAGAAGAAGTCGAAAGCGTCTGCTTCGATCTTTCCGAGTTCGTAGAAGAAGGTGTTATCGCCCGACTTCACTTCCAGGTAGGTCGAGGTCGGTGTGAAGGTGAGGCCTTCGGCGTTGGCGGGGGATTCCGTGCCCGGGAAAGCGCGCCACTTGGCGACGTCGTTCACGCTGTCATCGCCTGTGTAGGTGTTGGTCCAGGTGTCGGCGGTGATGGTGATGATGGAGTTGGCGTCTTCGGTCGACTGCCATGTGCCGGCAAGCTTGGAGGCGACGTCCTGCGCCGGGATGGCAGCGGCTTCAGCCGGAAGCTCGGGTTCGGTGGCGGCGGATTCGGGGACCGGAGCGGGTGTCGGCTCGGCGGGCTTGGGGTCGCCGCAGGCTGCGAGCGCGAAGGTTGAGACGGCGGCGAGAAGCAACAGGCGCATAAGCGAATCCCCGAAATTGATGCGGAGTATCTAGCTCAGAAAACGAGGCTGCGCTGCATTACTGAAACGGGGCCATGCGGGGTCGAGCGGCGGACGGCCGACTTGAAGCCGCACTTTGCGTAGAAGGGTTCGGCGCGTGGGCTCGCCGTGGCGACGAGCAAGCCTGCGTCGATGGCGATGGCGAACTGCGCTGCCTCTTCCACCAGCTTGCGGCCGATGCCGCCGCGCCAGAGATCAGGCTCGACGAAGGGGCCATCGAGATCGGCGTTACCGTCTTCGCGCGGGACGACGACGACGAAACCCGCCGCCGCGCCCCAGTGTTCGAAGACGATCACGAGGCCGGCGGCGATGTGATCGGCCGGCAGCTCCAGCGCCTCGGGGTGCTGCATCTGCTCGGGCCGATCAGGGTCCCATTTCGTTGACGCGCGACGCTGCAGCTCCTCCAGCGCTTTGCGCTCGGAAGGATGCGCGGGGCGGAACTGGCGGGTGATGGGATCAGCCTACGATTTCGTCGAGACGGAAGAAGAAGTTGATCTCGCGCTCTGCGGAAGCTTCCGAGTCCGAACCGTGGACCGAGTTCTCGCCGATCGATTCAGCGAAGAGCTTGCGGACGGTGCCGTCAGCGGCTTTCGACGGATCGGTTGCGCCCATGACTTCGCGGTGGGCGAGGACGGCGTTCTCGCCTTCGAGGACCTGGATGACGACCGGGCCCGAGGTCATGAAGTCGACCAGCTCACCGAAGAAGCCGCGGGCTTTGTGTTCGCCGTAGAAGCCTTCGGCCTGAGCGCGCGTGAGACGGACGCGCTTCTGGGCGACGATGCGGAGGCCGGATTTCTCGAACACGGCGTTGATCGCGCCGGTGAGGTTACGCTTCGTGGCGTCCGGCTTGATGATGGAGAAGGTGCGTTGGACGGCCATGTGGAGTTCCTGAAGGTGGTCTGGGGAAAGCTGTTCGCCCTGTGAATCGGGCTTGGAGCGCCCCTATAGCCTTGGGAATTGGCCCCGCCAACAGGCTGGTATGGTTTATTGGCAGAGGGAAGTGAGGTTAGTCTGCGCCGGACAAGGGAGACACGCATGGCCGGTGACAACGCAAAGCAGATCGCGGACTGGAACGGGGCGGTCGGGGCGCACTGGGCAGCCGAGCAGGAGCGGAATGACCGGCTGATCAGGGCTTTCGGCGAGGCGGCTCTGGCAGCGGCAGGGGCGCGGGCTGGCGAAGCGGTGCTGGATGTGGGGTGCGGGTGTGGGGATACCTCGCTGGCGCTGGCTGACAGCGTGGGGGTGACGGGGCGCGTCGTGGGGGTGGATGTGTCCGCGGCGATGCTGGCGGTGGCGCGGACACGGGCGAATGGGCGGGAAAACGTCACGTTTGTGGAGGCGGATGCTTCGCGGGCTGAGCTGCCGGAGACCTTTGACCTGCTCTATTCGCGCTTTGGCGTGATGTTCTTTGATGAGCCAGAGGCGGCGTTCCGACAGTTGCGGAAGGCGATCAGGACTGGCGGGCGGGTGGCGTTCTGCTGCTGGCAGAGACCGCAGGACAATCCGTGGGCGATGGTTCCGATGCTGGCGGCGCAGGGGGCTTCGGGGCTCGACATGCCGCGGCCTGACCCGCATGCGCCGGGGCCGTTTGCGTTTGCGGATGCCGTACGGCTTGCGGGGATATTGGAGGCGGCCGGGTTCGGATCGGTGGAGGCCGAGCCGTTCGAGGCGCCGATGTTCCTGGGATCGAGTGTGCGGTCGGCGGCGGAGGGCTGCACAAAGATGGGGCCGGCGTCGCGGATTGCGCGGGAGGCCGGGCCGGATCGGCTGCCGGCGATCACGGAGGCCGTCGCAGCGGCGCTGACACCTCTGGCGGGCGCGGATGGGAGTGTGGCCCTGCCCGGCCGGGTCTGGGTGGTCACGGCGCGGGCCACCTGAGCGTACATTTTGGCGCCTTGGCGCAGTCTGGTCATAGACCAAGAACGGCGGGGGATGCTCTAGCCGATTGTGTTTGTTGACTTTTCATACGTTAAGAAAATTTTGAGGCGCGCCTTTTTTGAGCCCCGATCCATCTCCATCTCTCGCGCATCAGAAGACCGGGCCTTGAAGCTCGGCCAGGAACAGAAAATAGAACGCGCTCCTCCCATGCTCGCCAAACGCTTCATCGTCGCGGCCTTTGCCGCCCTCGCCGTCGGAATGTCGTCCCTCGCCTTCTCGGGCTCGAACGACCTCTTCGTCGACATGCAACCGCAGCCGACCGTCGTCGCTATCCTCGACTAGGGTTAAGCGGGCTGTAGCCAGCTAACAATTCGAATGCGTGCGCCTTCCGCTTTGGCGGAGGGCGCGGGTATTCGCGTGGCTGTTGCGTACGTAGGTCCGAAGCGGCGGCCGAAATTATCGACGGCGGCCGCTAGCTTTTCGGCGTGACTATCGTTCCATCCGCGGTGCGGCCGAGCATGAGGCGTTTGTCGAGGTTCTCCTTGCGGATGCGCGTCAGCTCGACAAGCCGCAGGTCTTCCGTCCAAGCGCGCCGGTATGCCGGCATCGCGCGAACTTCTTCGGGAAATTCGGATGCACCGTAAGGAAGCGTCTCGCTGATGTAGAGTGAGCCGGAAGCCATTGATGCCTCAAGCGCGCGTGCGGCATTTTCCGCATCGCCCGCCCAGGCAAGCTCGATCGCCAGTATCCATAGCGCGTCATTGCCGAGGCGGTTGATGACGAGAGAAGGCGCTTCAGGCCCCATCATCTGATCTAGCTCACCACGCAAAAGCGTCACGAATTCCTGCTTGCGCCGCCCCTCCAGCATGTCCGCGGCCAATCGCATGCGGGCCAACAACGTGGCGACCGCTGGCGGAGGCGCCCCCTTGAAGAACTCCCCGTCCACCTTGTCGGCCATTTTCCGCATCTCGCCTGCGTCGCGGATGAGAAGAAGCGCGAGATAGGCTTCACTCATCACGGAGAGATTGGCGGGCTGCTCCTGCAGCACGGACATCAGGATGTCCTGAGACTCCTTGTACCGTCCAAGGCAGCGCAGCGGGCGTGTCATCACCCGTTTCGGTCCGATCAGATTCGGCGCCAGATTAACTGCCACTTGCGTTTGCTCCAGGCTGGCAACGCAATTGCCAGTCGTGAGGAAAAAATAGGAGTAGTACTGCCGCAGATAGAGATGGTTCTGATTGAGCTGCAGCGCTTTCTCGAACAGCGCGGCGGCGTCTGCCCAGCGCCACTCATGCCGGCGGTAGTGTTCGGCGAGGATTGCCATCGCTTCGATGTTGTTCGGATTGCTGGCCAGCGCGCGGCGTGTGATTTCGGCAGCACGCATCTGACGCTGCAGGTTCGGCTCGTGCGCGTTGAACAGTTCCGTAGTGCGCGCGTTCGCCGTCATCACCGCCAGCGTCACAAGCGCGTCCGAGTTTTCCGGATCGATCGCCAGCGCCTGCTGAATGAGGCCCCACGCCTTGTCGCCACGTCTGAGCCTTTCGGTCTGATCGGAGGGCAAGCCGTCGACATTGGTGAGCTCGTAAGCTTCACGCACCAGCGGATAGATACGCGGATCCTGAGACTTCGGCGCCGGTAGCGGCGCGCCGCGATCGACGCGCGGCAGCATCGCTTCCACGACCCGTGACAGCAGGATCTGCTGAATGCGCCCCATATCCGAGGCGGGCCCGGATTCGCGACCCGTCCAGAAATTGGCGCCGTTGCTTGTGTCCACAAGGTCGGCCGTCAGCTCGATCGTGTCGCCTGTACGCGTGAAGCCGCCATCGAGGAGCCAATCGGCCGATAGTGTCTTGCCCATATCTTGCGCCGACGCGCCGGTCTCGGCGGCTGCGAATGTCGAAGCATCCGATAGGACGCGCAGGCCCGCCATCTCGGACAGGGAGTTGCGCATTCCGCGTGCAATGCCCGTGGCCAGAAGCTTGTCGTCAGCCTGGGCTGACAGGTTCTTGAATGGCAGAACCGCCACCGTCATCAGCCTGGGTTCGGCTGTGGGGGCCGGCTGAGACAGCAGTCCTGTTACCGCCCACGCTCCAAGTATCAGCGCGACTACGACGCTGGCGGCGACGGCCAGCATGGCCATGCGCGATTGGCGGAGTTTCGAGCGTTCTTTGGAGGGTTCCGGTGCAATGGATTTCTGGGCCAGTTGTGAAGGGGGTGGCGGAGCCGGGGCGGCTTCGGGCTGGGGCGGCCGCGCTGGCGGAGCGCCAGAAGCTACCGGCGAGGCTGTCTCCGGGTCGAATGTCACGGTCAGCCGGTAGCCACGCTTTGGGATGGTCTCGATGAGTTCCCCGGCATGGCCAGCGTCGCGGAAGGCTTTCCGCAGGAGAGATACCGCGCGCGTAAGGCTTTCGTCGGCGCCGTATTCGACTTTCCAGACCTGATCGATGAGGGCTTCGCGACTCAGGACTTCGCCGGGATGAACGGCCAGCAGCGCCAGCAGGTCCATGATCTTGGGTTCGAGCGACCAGGAACCGGCGCCGTTCGCGATGATGTTGCGCGACGGATCGACCTGAATGGACCCTAGCCGGAACGCCCCCATTGCGGCGCCTCCCCCTTGTCGCTGTGGCGAGGTTAGGGGCGACGGTGCGCTCTGTCACGGCGTCATGAATAAACACCCGAAATTCAAGGGCATCATCTTTCCATCAGGTATTTCGGAAATCGATCAGCGCGACATCGGGCGTCGATCAGGACGTTTCCCCGCCTCTCGCCGAGGTTGGTTGGGCAGCCAGACGGGCTGACACAGCAGGAGACGCCCACATGAAAAAGTTCCTCGTTCTCGCCACCCTGATCGCCGCCCTCGCCCCGGTTGCGCTCGCCCCCGCCGCTCAGGCCAAGACGCCGCGCAGCCAGGCGATCGTTGTTTCGACCGCAGACCTCGATGTCAGCCAGCCGGCGGACGCCGCCATGCTGGTCACGCGGATCGAAAGCGCGCTGCGCCCCTTCTGCGTCGTGAACAAGTCTTACGACACGGTCTCGCTCTGCATGCGCGACCAGACCCACAAGACGGTGCGCCGGCTGGGCATTCCGGAAGTGAAGCTGGCGCTGGAGCAGCGGTCTGCCCCGGCCACCGCGCTGGCCCTGCGCTAACCGCCAGAGACGCCCCCCACCTCAACATCGTTTCACGAAGGAAATGATCAGCAAGTGCGGGACGAAGGCGCTGACGGAATCCGTTGCGACGATCAATGAGCCGCTTCTGACCGCTTACTACAACCCGGTCACCGTCACACAACTTGCCTCGC
This sequence comes from Hyphomonadaceae bacterium, assembly GCA_036733305.1. Taxonomy (GTDB): domain Bacteria; phylum Pseudomonadota; class Alphaproteobacteria; order Caulobacterales; family Hyphomonadaceae; genus UBA7672. The sequence continues at coordinate 30,765 of DAINAT010000022.1, read as the reverse complement.
GTTGACCCCGGCGCGAGGTCCTGGGGCCGAGCCTGGTGGACGGGCTCGGCGGGACGGGCGAGCGGGCGCTGGCGACAGCGCCCGCTTTTCGTTTGCGCTCCAGTTGGGCGGCTATTTCTTCAGCTTCTGCTCGAACCAGGCGACCATCATGTTCATGGCTTCGTTGGCGATGGCGTCTGTGCGGACAGGATCGCCTTCGACGTAGAAGTCGTGGCCAGCGTCGGGGAATATCTTGAGCTGGTTTTCGACACCCGCCTTGTCGAGGGCGGCTTTCATCGTTTCGGACTGCGAGACGGGCACGCCCTTGTCCGAGCCACCGGAGATGATCAGCGTGGGTGAGTCCTTGGCGTCGACGAAGTGGATGGGCGAGATGGTCTTGCGCAGGTCGTTGTCGAAATTGATGACGCCCTGCTTGGGGCGATCGCCGAGCAGGATGTCGAGATCGGTGGGCGGGAAGTAGGCGACAACGGCTTTGACGCGATTGCTGAAGCGTTCGAGCGGGTTGGTTGCGGTCGGGTCGCCATCGTCAGCCATCGTGCCGGCGACGAGCGAGAGATGGCCGCCGGCGCTGGCGCCCCAGACGCCGATACGTGCGGGGTCTGCGCCGTAGTCCTTCGCGTGCAGCTTGATGTGGCGGAGGCCGAGGCGGATGTCGGTTACGGCGTCGGGAATCTGGAAGCGCGGCGCGGATGAGTGATAGAGCGCGACGACGGTGAAGCCTTTGTCGATCAACCACTGATAGCGGGCCTGGCGTTCTTCTGGCGGACCCCATTTCGAATTCCAGCCAGCGGACACCATGTTCACGACGAGCGCGCCGTTGGCTTTTTTCTTCGGCTTGAAGACGTCGTAGGTGAGCGCCATGCCGTCGCGATGGCCGTAGATCACGTCGCGGACGTAGGTGGCGGTTTTGAGTTCTGCGGCGGTTGGGAGGCCGAGGGCTTTGCGGGGGTAGCCGCTGAGTGGGGCTCCGGAATCGGAGACGGAAGTGGTGGATGCAGGCGGCGTCTGGGCGATGGCTGGCGTGGCGAGGAGGCAGGTGAAGGTGGCGAGTGCGAGCGCTTTCAGTTGCATGCCGGATCTCCCTGATCGGGCGCAGCTTAGCGATTTCGCGGCGGGTGAGAAGAGCGGCAGGTGTGGGGCGGAGTTGCTGGCGTGCGGGCGGGTGCGTACAAGCTGCGAAGCATCAGGGGCTGCGGTATGAGCTGGATCGATTATTTTCGCAGGCGCGGCGTGCCACATGCGCTCATGCTGGCGCTGGTCGCGTTTGCTGTCGTGCTGGTGCTGGATCAGGCGAGCAAGTGGTGGGTGGTTGAGGGGCTGAACCTCAAGGAGCGCGGCGTGATCCCGGTGCTCTCGCCTTTCCTTACCTTCCAGATGGCGTGGAATGACGGGGTGAATTTCGGGCTGCTGGGCGGCAATCCGGGAGCGATGCGCATTCCGCTGATCGTGCTGTCGCTGTGCTTTACTGTGACGCTGATTGCGTTTGCGCGCGGGGCGTCGAACAGAGTTCAGGCGATTGCGCTGGGCGTTGCGGCGGGCGGCGCGCTGGGCAATGCGATCGACCGGATGACGCGGGGCGCGGTGGCGGATTTTCTGAATATGTCGTGTTGCTCGCTGAACAACCCTTGGTCGTTCAATGTCGCCGACATTGCGATCTTTGCAGGGTTGGGCGTGGCGGTGTTGTGCAGCGGGAAGAAGTCACAGCCAGCATGAAGCCTCGCCAAATTCAGACGTGGTTGTTGGTGGCCGCGGTCGTGATCGTTGGCGCGCTGTTCGTCTATCGATACTGGCTGGCCCCTGCCGCTTCATAGCGGCAGGACGGTGCATTTCCGCTTTGCTTCAATGCACCCTATGTCGTCTCGGCAAACAGCTCGCGGCCGATTAGCCAGCGGCGGATCTCTGATGTCCCTGCTCCGATTTCGTACAGCTTCGCGTCGCGGAGGAGGCGGCCGGTTGGGTAGTCGTTGATGTAGCCGTTGCCGCCTAGGATCTGGATGGCGTCGAGGGCGAGTTGCGTGGCGGTTTCGGCGGCGAAGAGGATGGCGCCGGCGGCGTCCTTGCGGGCCGTGCGGCCTGCGTCGCAGGCTTTGGCGACGGCGTAGACGTAGGCCTTGGAGGCGTTCATCTTGACGTACATGTCGGCGACCTTGCCCTGGATGAGCTGGAACTCGCCGATGGATTTTCCGAACTGCTTGCGGTCGTGGATGTAGGGCAGCACGACGTCCATGCACGCCTGCATGATGCCGGTTGAGCCGGCGGCGAGCACGGTACGCTCGTAGTCGAGGCCGGACATCAGGATTTCGACCCCGCTGTTGAGTGGGCCCATGAGATTTTCTTCCGGGACTTCGCAATCTTCGAAGACGAGTTCGCCGGTTTCGGAGCCGCGCATGCCGAGCTTGTCGAGTTTCTGGGCGACGCTGAAGCCCTTGAAGCCCTTCTCGATGATGAAGGCGGAGATGCCGCGCGAGTTCTTCTCGGGCGCGGTCTTGGCGTAAACGATCAGCGTGTCGGCGCTGGGGCCGTTGGTGATCCACATCTTGGAGCCGTTGAGGATGTAGCGATCGCCCTTCTTCGTGGCGGTGAGCTTCATCGAAACGACGTCGGAACCGGCGCCGGGTTCGGACATGGCGAGGGAGCCGAGGTGTTCGCCGGTCATGAGCTTGGTGAGATAGCGGCGCTTCTGCTCGTCGGTGCCCCAGCGGCGCATCTGGTTCACGCAGAGGTTGGAGTGGGCGCCGTAGCTGAGGCCCACGGAGGCGGAGGCGCGGCTGATCTCTTCCATCGCGACGGCATGTTCGAGATAGCCAAGGCCGGAGCCGCCCCACTCTTCTTCGACGGTGATGCCCAGAAGGCCGAGCTCGCCCATGCGGGGCCAGAGGTCGCGCGGGAATTCGTCCGTGCGGTCGATCTCCGCCGCGCGGGGCGCGATTTCGGATTGGGCAAAGCTACTGACGGTGTCGCGGATCATGTCCGCGGTTTCACCAAGGTCGAAGTCGAGGGAGCGTGTGTTCGGGATCATGGGCGGCAATCTACCCAGCGCGGGGCGGATTGCCAGACTGCCGTTTGGGGAGGTTGAGATCTCTACTCAGCTTTCTTCTGGACGGTTCCAGAAGAGGAAATAGACGCTCATCAGCAGCAAAACGCCAAAAACGGCCAGAATGGTGGCGGCGGCGCGCGGCAGGCTGTCGTCCAGCGAGGCGGAATGCTGGAAGGCATCCACAGCGCCGATGACCAGGCCGAAGAGCGACAGGACGAGCAGGATGATCCAGGGCGCCTGCATGGCGAGGCGGCCGGAGAGCGGGCCTACACGCTTCGAAGCGCCGTTGACGTACTTCGCTTTGCGCTCGGCTTCCGCGAAAAGCGTGGCCGGATCGGCCGGGGGCGTCACGATTTCGGTATCGTCGATGATCGGGCGCGCACGATGGATGGTGCGTTCTGCAGGCTGATCGAAATCCGGCAGACCTTCGCGGACTTCCTGATGGCGCGGCTTGGCGCCGGGCGTGATCGTGGATTCGACGTCGCTCTGGGCGCGCTCGAGGATGCGGGCGACGCGTTCGGCCATGACACGACTGGAGTCGGCGGGCTGCGGTTCGGGTTGCGGCTCGGGTTGTGGTTCAAGTTGTGACTGGGCAGGCTCGGCCTGAGGTTGCGTCGTCGGGGCCGCTTTAATAGGCGCTGGCGTAATCGGAGGCTGGGGCGGCGACACGGTGGCGCCGAGCGGCATCGGGATTTCCGGGGCCGGATTTATGGACTCGCGGGTGCGCTCGGCGAGGCGACGCACGGCTTCGGCGATGTCGCCGGAGGGCGACGGGCCGTCGTCTTCGTCATCGAGACGCTGGAGCTGGGCGACATCGATCTGCGGCACGACGATGGGCGTCGGCGCCGCGGGATGGCCACTCGGATGATCGAGGAACAGGGATTTCTCGGCCGCGCGGCGACGGACCAGCGCATCGACAACCATGACACGGCCGTTGAGGCGCGCCTTGCGCCACAGGTCGAAACCGTTGGCGGCGGCGAGATAGTTGCCGGCATTGATGTTGGCGAGGATCTCGCTTTCGCGGAACTGGCCCGGCGAGATGTTGAAGGCGAGCGAGACCAGCGCATCGAACTGGTTCTGCATCAGCGGCGCGTAGGTCCACTGGGCGATCGCGTCTTCGACCGGCTTGAGGTCGTAGGTCAGGAGGTCGGTTGCGTCTTTCTCGCTGATGGTCAGCCCCTCGCGGGCGGTGCGCACATGGCCATAGCCGATCGTCCAGCGGCCATCAGGCAGCCGGGCGGCCGTTTCGCGGAAGCCTTCGAAGCTCTTGATGAGCTCGAGGCCGTTTGAGGAGACACGCATACGTCCAGTCATCGTCCTGACCTGACACATTCCCAACGGAATTCGCCTGTGCCGTGCAACCCGCACGCCGGTCTCGTGAAAATGTTCAGACGAGCATCAGGCTGGCCAGCCCGAGGAAGACGAAAAACCCCATCAAATCAATGCTCGTTAGCACAAAGACGGACGAGGCAACGGCCGGGTCGAGACCCAGACGGCGGATGGTTAGCGGGGCAAGAATCCCGATCAGGCCCGCCCAGGTAAACGTGGCGGACATCGCGATAAGGATAACGAGGCTGAGGCGCGGATCATGGAACCAGACCAGCACGACGAGGGAAGCGACGCTGGCGATGACGAGGCCGTTAATGATGGCTGTCAGCGCTTCACGGCGGATGGCGCGGCGGATCAGCGGGCCCTCCAGGTCGCGCTCGGCGATGGCGCGCACGGACACGGCCAGCGCCTGCGAGCCAGCATTGCCGCCAAGGCCGGCGACCACGGGCATCAGGAAGGCCAGCGCCACGAACTGGTCGATGATCGGCGCGAACAGCGACACCACGGTTGATGCAAGGAAGGCGGTGACGAGGTTAACCCCCAGCCATGGGATACGCGCACGGACAGCGGACAGGACCGACTGGTTGACGCCCGCCTCGCTGACGCCCGACAGGGCGAGGATATCTTCCTGGGCTTCTTCCTGGATAACGTCGACGACGTCATCGATGGTGATCATGCCGGTGAGGCGGCCGGCGTCGTCGACGACGGGGGTTGAGGCAAGGTTGTACTGGCGGAAGATGTAGGCGACCTCTTCCTGGTCCATCTCCGGCCGGACGGTGGCCTTCACCTCCTTCATGATGTCCTTCAGCGGCTTGTCGCGCGTGGAGCGCAACAGCAGGGACACGGGCACGCAGCCCATAAGGCGGAAGGCGGGGTCGACGATATAAATCTCGAAAAAGTTCTCCGGCAGGTCGTCTTCCGAGACCGAGCGCATGTGGTCGATCGCCTGCCCGACATTCCAGAACACGGGTGCAGCCACGAAGGCGCGCTGCATCAGGCGGCCGGCGGATTCCTCATCGAACGACAGCGCACTTTCGATGGCGGCGCGGTCTGTCGCGGAGACTTTGGTGAGAATTCGGGCGCGGCGATCTTCTTCGAGATCGCTGAGCAGGAAGGATGCGTCGTCTGAATCGAGATGGCCGATCATCGCCGTGACGGCGTTGTCGGTCAGCTCGTGCAGGGCTTCCAGGCGGGCGGTATCCGACAGTTCGGCGACGGCCTCGGCGGGCAGCTCCTTGCCGAGCAGGTGGATCGCCTTGCGGAAAGCGTCGGGCGGCAGGTGTTCCAGCAAGTCGGCGGTGTCGGCCGGGTGGAGATTTTTGACTGTGCGCCAGAGGTACGGCTTATCGCCATCGCCTACGGCCCCGACAAAGTGCGCGATGAAGGACGGCGAGATGACGCCAGTCGATTCAACCGTTTCAATGGATTCGGGATGGTTTTCGGGCGCGCCGGGGTCGTGGGTGTCATTCATGGCGACCTCCCTACTCCCGAACGGCGTTCTCTCTGTTGAAGTTGCTGGTGCGGTCGAGAAGACTCGAACTTCCACGCCTTGCGGCGCTACCACCTCAAGGTAGTGCGTCTACCAATTCCGCCACGACCGCACGCCGAAGCAAGGTGCGCCGTATAAGCCGGGTTTTGCAGAATGTGAAGCGGAAAGTCTGGGATCGCGCAGATACCCAAAAGCCCAGTAAAACAGGGCTATTGTTCGGTGGCGAAGTAATCCTCGACCTGGGCAGACCGGGTGATGTTGACCGAGATTCTGTCGTTCTCGATGACCAACTCGCCCCGGGCGATGGGGTGGTTGTTGGCCAGAATCCAGACTTCGTCGTTCTCGTTGGTGTCCAGCTGGATGACGGCGCCACGGCCCATGCGCAGCAATTGCTGCATAGGCATGAGCGACCGGCCCAGAAGGACGGTTATCTCGACGCCAACATGATCCAGTTGAGACTGCACGCGACCGCTCCGATATAGAGAGGCAGAGTCAGGGTTTCGGATTTCGGACAGGTTAATGACCACTGGATGGGCCATTTCTGAAGGGCTTGTGGGGTATCCCGAAGCAGTCGCGGCGATGGAATCGCGGGCGGCTGCGATAGCGGAGGGGCGCGCGGACGAACTTGTCTGGCTCGTGGAGCACCCTGCCCTCTATACCCGTGGCGCAAGCGCGCAGGAGGGCGATCTGCTCGATCCCGGCCGCTTCCCGGTGTTCGACACCCAGCGCGGCGGGCAGTTCACCTATCACGGGCCCGGGCAACGGGTTGCCTATGTGATGCTCGACCTCACCAAACGCGGGCGGGACGTGAAGCAGTTCGTATGTTCGCTGGAAGCATGGATCATCGGGACGCTGGCGACCTTCAATGTGAAGGGCGAACGGCGGACGGGCCGGGTGGGCGTATGGGTGGACCGGACGCGCGCGGGCGGCGAGCTGCGCGAGGACAAGATCGCGGCGATCGGTGTGCGCCTGAAACGGTGGGTCAGCTATCACGGCATCAGCCTGAACGTGGAGCCGGACCTGTCGCACTTTGGCGGGATCACGCCGTGCGGGGTGAGCGATCCCGGGCTGGGCGTGACGTCGCTGGCGGATCTTGGGCAGCTGATCCCGATGCACGAGGTGGACGTGGCGCTGAAGGCTGCGTTCGAGGAGACGTTTGGGCCGGTGGAGCGCGTGGCTCCGCCGGTTTAGCCGCCGCGAGTCTATCCGCCACTCAGGGGCGGCAGCAGAGCGATTTCATCGGCGTGTGTGATGCGCGTGGCGGCTTCGTCGGCGACGAGTTCCTGGTTCACCGCGATCCGCACGGACTTGGAGCGCAGGGTTTCGGCGAGATCGGGGTTCTCGCTGATCAGGAGCGCGCGGAGCTCGGCTGCCGTGCCTGCGCCTTCGGGAAGCGCGATGGAGTCAGCGCCGAATGCGTCCTTGAGACGCCCGAACAGGAGGACTGCGCCAGCCATCAGCCGCCCGTCAGGGACATGGTGCGCGGGGATGCGGGAGACGCCAGGCGATCGGCGTTGAAGTCGTGGCCTTTCGGCTTGCGCTCGATTGCACCGAGGATGGTTTCGCGCAGGAGCGCGCCGGTGGAATCGGTGCGGAGAGCTTCGCGCAGGTCTGCGCCGTCTTCGCGGCCGAGGCAGGTGTAGAGGCGACCCGTGCAGGTGACGCGGACGCGGTTGCAGCTTTCGCAGAAATTGTGGGTGAGCGGCGTGATGAAGCCGAGCTTGCCACCCGTCTCCTCGATCTTCACGTAACGCGCTGGGCCGCCGGTGGTGTAGTTGAGATCGGTGAGCGTGAATTGCTGCTGGAGATCGCCGCGGACTTTTTCGAGTGACAGGAAGTCTTCGACGCGATCCGTCTCGGCCTCGCCCATGGGCATGGTTTCGATCAGCGTCATGTCGGCGCCGCGCTGGTGGGCGAAGCGGATCAGGTCCGGGATTTCCTGCTCGTTGATGTTGTGCAGGGCGACGGTGTTGATCTTCACCTTGATGCCGGCGCGGATGGCGGCGTCGATCCCGGCGATGACTTCCTCCAGCATGTCGCGGCGGGCGATCTTTTCGAACAGGTCGCGCTTGAGCGTATCGAGCGAGACGTTGATGCGGCGGACGCCGATGGCGGAGAGGTCGCCAGCGTATTTGGACAGCAGCGTGCCGTTGGTGGTGAGCGTGAGTTCGTTGAGGCCGTTGCCGAGATGGCGCGAGAAGCGGGCCATCAGCTCCATGAAGTCCTTGCGGACCAGCGGCTCGCCGCCCGTGATGCGCAGCTTGTCGACGCCGAAGGACGCGAAGGCGGTGACAAGTTCGTCCAGCTCTTCGAAGGACAGTACGTCCTTGCGTGGCAGGAAGGTCATCCGCTCGGGCATGCAGTAGGTGCAGCGGAGATCGCAGCGATCCGTGATCGACAGGCGGAGGTAAGTGACCTTCCGCTTGAACGAATCGACCAGCCCGCCCTGCCCGGCCGCGAGCGCGGTGGGCGAGGCGACGGTGGCGGGTTTGCCCGCTGGTCGCGCGTTGATGAGCGTGTAGGCCATTTCGCCTGCAGAATAGCGTTGTAGGCGGCCAAGTCGAGCGGGTCGGCTGACGCTCGGTCAGCCCATCGGGTATCTGATTTCCTTGGAAACTGCATCGACCTTCTTCAACATCTCGGCATCGAGGGTGACGTCGGCGGCGGCGAAGATGTCAGGCAGCTGGTCTTCGTGGGTGACGCCGACGATGGTTGAGGCGACGAAGTCGTGCTGTTTCGACCAGGCCGTGGCGAAGGTTGTGACCGACATTCCAGCTTCGTTGGCGAGGCCGATCCAGCGCTCGGTGGCGGCAAGTGTATTCTCATTGACGAAGCGGCGGGCCATGGGGGCCTGGCGGCTACCCATGTCCTTGTACTTGGTGAAGCGGGCGCCTTCGGGCCACTGGCCGTTCTGGTACTTGCCTGTCAGCACACCACCGCCAAGCGGCGAATACGGGATGCAGCTGACGCCTTCCTGACGGCAGACCTGCGCCAGTTCGTCCTCGAAGCGGCGGTTGTTGAGGCTGAAATTGTTCTGGATCGACTCGTGGCGGGCGATGCCGAGTTTTTCTGAGGTGGCAATAGATTTCATCAGGCCCCAGCTCGTCTCGTTCGAGCAACCGATGACGCGAACCTTGCCAGCGGTGACGAGGTCATCGAGCGCGGCCATGTGCTCGTCATAGGCGACGCCGTGGTCGGGCCAATGGGTCTGGTAGAGATCGACATAGTCGGTCTGCAGGCGCTTGAGACTGGCCTCGATGGCGCGGACAACGTTGTGGCGGTCGAGCGCGGTCATGCCTTCGCGCTGAGCGGACTTGATCCAGCCGTGCGAAGGGCCGGAGACCTTGGTGGCAAGCAGGATCGCGTCGCGCGGCTTGGTCTTCATCCAGCGGCCGACGATCTCTTCGGTGCGGCCGGCGTATTTGACGTCGGGTGGGACCGGGTAGTTTTCGGCGGTGTCGTAGAAAGTGATACCGGCCTCAAAAGACTTGTCGAGGATGCGGAACGACATGGCCTCGTCGGCCTGATTACCGAATGTCATCGTGCCCATGCAGATTTCGGACACATGGATCGGGCTGCGCCCAAGGCGGCGGGTTTTCATGATCTCTCTCCCCTTACGTGCGCCAATAGATAGGCGTGTGAGCGGACGCTCACAAGTGGCTAGCTCTCCATAAGTCGCGGCATGAGTTCGACCATGTTGCAGGGCATGTGGCGGCTATCGAGTTGCCAGCGGATGAGTTTGTCCCAGCCGTCTTTCACGGCGCCGTTGGAGCCCGGCAGGCAGAAGATGAAGGTGGCGTTGGCGACGCCGGCGCAGGCGCGCGATTGCAGCGTGGAGGTGCCGACGCTGGCGAAGCTGACCATGTGCCAGACAACGTTGAAGCCTTCGATCTCCTTGTCGAACAGCGGGCGGACGGCTTCTGGCGTGACGTCGCGACCGGTGAGGCCGGTGCCGCCCGTGGTGACGACCGCGTCGATTGTTGGGTCGGCGATCCATTTGCGCATGATGGCGCGGATGGCGTTGACCTCGTCCGGCACGATGGCCTTGTCGGCGAGTTCGTGGCCGGCTTCCTTCACGCGGTCTGCGAGGATGTGGCCGGAGGTGTCCGTCTCATCGGTGCGCGTGTCGGAGATTGTGAGCACGCAGACACGAAGCTGCTTGAACTCCATCGTGTCGACCATCTTGCCGCCCGGGGCGGTCAGCGGGGGATAGGCGGGTCCGGGCATGGTCTCTATTCCTTGTTCCAGCGCGCGTGCGCTTCACGGTCGTCGCTGCGGGGTTCTATCCATTCGGAGCTTTCTTCGCCAGATTTGGCGGCGCGAACTTCTTTCTTCCAGAAGGGCGCTTCGGTCTTGAGGCGGTCCATCAGGTAGTCGACGGCCTGCAAGGCTTCGCGGCGATGTTTCGAGAGCGCCACGACGAGAACGATGGCTTCGCCGGGGGACATGCGGCCGTAGCGGTGGATGACGAGCGTATCCATGACGTCGAAACGGGCGCGGGCATCGGCCTCGATCTTGGCGATCTGCTTCTCGGTGAAACCGGGATAACCTTCGAGTTCCAGCGCTGACACAGCGCCACCATGAGCGCTGTCGCGAACGGTTCCGATGAAGCTCGCAAGCGCGCCCGCCTCGCCGCGCCCTTTGGCGAAAGCGGCGGTTTCGGCGTGCGGGTCGAAGGCTTCGGTCTGGACGCGGATCATGCGGCCACTGTAGCGCCCTGTTCTGCCGATGGGAACGTCAGGCTAGCTCAGCTTCAGGATCACCGCCGAGAATGGCGGGATCATCAGGGTCGAACCGCTAAACACGGGATCAGACGTCCAGAGGACATTGGGTTTTACGCCATACTCGCGGGACGTTTCCGAGGCGCCGAAGTTGAAGACACATTGGATATGTTCGCCATTCAGTTCGCGGTCGAAGACCAGCAGGTCGCCCGCCGCTTCAACGACGCGGAAGGCGCCGGCGTTGAGCGCGCCACTTGCCTTGCGCAACGCAATCAGGGTGCGTGTGGTGTGGAGCATGGACTCGGCCAGCTTCTCCTGGCTGGCGACGGCCAGCACACGCTGGCGCGCATCGATGGGGAGCCAAGTCTCTTTCGCCTTCGAGAAGCCGGCGAGGTTTTCGTCTTTCCACGGGATCGGCGTGCGGCAACCGTCCCTGCCCTTCGTGGCGGGCCAACCATTGATGCCCCACGGGTCTTGCAGCTTTTCGAACGGCACGTCGGCTTCGGGCAAGCCGAGCTCCTCGCCCTGATAGAGGAAGATTGTGCCGCGCAGCGAGAGCAACAACGCCATGAACAACGGCGCAGCACGCGATGGCGGGCAGCCCAACGCTTCGCCCCAACGAGTCGCGACCCGCTTCACGTCGTGATTGGAGAACGCCCAGCTTGGCCAGCCATCGTTTGGGCCATCCCGCCATTGGCTCAGCACGTCGCCCATTTTCTCGACGCCGGGCCATGCCGCAAGAAAATCGAACGAATAGGCCGTGTGCAGCCTGTGTTGGCCCTGGGTGTATTCAGCCATCAGGCTGTAGGAGCCCGGCGCGAGTTCGCCGACCGTCATGTTGTCGCCCAAGCCATCCACGCGCTCGCGGATCTTGGCCATGAAATCCAGCGTTTCGGGCTGGTTGGAATTGTACTGATGAAGTTGCATGTCGCGCGGCAGAGCCGGAGCTTGCACGCCGGACGGTGGGTTATCGCGCAGGGCCGCATCGTGGACGTAATAGTTTGCGACATCCAAACGGAAACCATCGACCCCGAGCTGCAGCCAGAAGCGCGCTATGTTGAGGATTTCCAAACGCACAGCTTCGGTACGGAAGTTCAGGTCAGGCTGCGTGGGCAGGAAGTTGTGCAGGAAGTACTGGCGACGACGCGGCTCCCACGTCCACGCCGGGCCACCAAACCACGCTTGCCAGTTGTTGGGCGGCGAACCATCCGGCTTGGGATCGGCCCAGACATACCAGTCTGACTTGTCGTTTTGCCCATCCTGACGCGATTGCTGGAACCACTCATGATCGGACGAGGTGTGCGACCAGACTTGATCGATGATGACTTTCAGGCCGCGATCATGCGCAGCTTTCAGCAGGGCTTCGAAATCCTGCAACGTGCCGAACATCGGATCTACAGCGCGATAGTCGGAAACGTCATAGCCGAAGTCGCGCATGGGCGACTTGAAGAACGGCGACAGCCAGATGCCGTCAACGCCAAGCGACTTCACATGGTCGAGCTTCGAGGTGACCCCTTTGAGGTCGCCGATGCCATCCCCATTCGAGTCCATGAAGGAGCGCGGATAGATCTGGTACATCACGGCGCCGCGCCACCAGTTCGTCGACGTCATCACGCAAACTCCTCAGGTCCGGCTCAAAAAACCCGGACACCCCAGCCATATGACCACGCCCGGGACTCGCGGAACGATGGTTAGTGGTTTTTGCCCCTGAAAGCACGCACAACTCGCGAGTTCGGCACGCGCGTCAGGGCATCTCGGCTATCGCTCCTTCAACGAAGCAAAGGGCCGGAAGATGCGGGCAAGCAAACGATCGACAAGCGAAAGAACAGGCGACGAACGCTGCCATGAATATGTTCGGGAAGTTCCTCGGCCGATAGCTTCACCGCACGGCTTCAGCTTTCCTTGAACCGCGTTTTACCTGGAGCGCAGGGGCAGTCGCGACGCTTGGCGGAAAAAATCCTGCAAAAGCAGGCTGCGCACTGATCTCCATCAACAGCGACAAGGAACCGTTGGATATCTAGAATCAAGTCGCGATTCACAGTGATGATTGGCCTAGAGAAGGGCCATGCCAAAAGACCACGAGCCTACGACGACGACGCTGCCGCCCCCGCACAACCTGCAGGCCGAAATGGCCGTGCTGGGCGCGATTCTGTTCGACAACAATGCGCACCAGCGCGTGACGGATATCCTGAAACCGCGCGATTTCTATGCGCCGGCGAACTCGGCGATCTTTGAGGTGCTCGACCGTCTGATCGCCAGCGGGCGCGTGGCAGATGGCGTGACCCTGCGCGAGCATTTCGATCGCGATGGCAAGCTGGTGGATATTGGCGGCGCCCGCTATCTGGCCGACTTGCTGGACTCGGCGGCGTTCGGCCCGGAGATCCTCGATTACGCCAAGCTGATCCACGACCTGTCGCTGCGCCGGGAATTGATCGATATCGGCTCGGAGATGGTGCAGAAGGCAACGCGCGCCGACATTGACGAGCCGGGCGAGTTCCAGATCCAGGACGCCGAGAAGAAACTGTTCTCGCTCGCCGAACGTGGTGCGGGCGCGCAGGGCTTCCAGACATTCAACTCGGCGCTGGCGACATCGATCGAAACCGCCACCCTCGCCTTCAAGCGTGATGGCAAGATCGCGGGCGTGCCTACGGGCCTCAGTGAACTCGATCGCATGCTCGGCGGTCTGCACGGGTCGGATCTGATCATCCTCGCGGCGCGTCCTTCGATGGGCAAGACGGCGCTGGCGACCAACATTGCCTACTACGCCGCGAAGAACTGCAAGCGCTCGCCGGGGCCGAACGGCATCATGAAGACGGATGAAGGCGGCGTTGTCGGCTTCTTCTCGCTCGAGATGTCGTCTGACCAGCTTGCAGCGCGTGTGCTTGCCGACGTGTCGGCTGTGCCGTCCGACAAGATGCGGAAGGGCGACCTGTCTCCGCGTGACTACGAGATGATCCGTGAGGCTGCCCAGTCGATGGAGGGCCTGCCGCTCTACATCGACGATATGGGCGGTATCTCGATCTCGCAGCTGTCTGCGCGTGCGCGCCGCCTCCAGCGTACATCGGGACTCGATCTGCTGATCATCGACTACCTCCAGCTCGTGACGCCGTCCGGCAGCAGCAAGAACCAGGGCCGCGTGCAGGAAGTTACCGAGATCACCAAATCGCTGAAGGCGCTGGCGAAGGAACTCGCCATCCCGATCATCGCGTTGTCGCAGCTCTCGCGTGCAGTTGAATCACGCGAAGATAAACGGCCCCAGCTGTCCGACCTGCGGGAATCGGGCTCGATCGAGCAGGACGCCGACGTCGTCATGTTTATCTATCGCGAAGCGTACTATCTGGAGCGTCTTGAGCCTGGCGAGGGCGATCCGCGGCACGCCGAGTGGAAAGACCAGATGGCGCTGAAGTTCAACGTGGCGGAAGTGATCATCGCCAAGCAGCGTCACGGCCCGATCGGCCGGGTCGAGGTCGGCTTCAACCCGGCCCGCGTGAAGTTCTCCAACCTCGAGAAGCGCTTCAACGATGGCGCTCCGCCTCCGGGTGGCGGCGGGTTCGTCAGTGGCGGCGGTGGTGGGGGCGGCTTCGGTGGGGGCGGAGGCGGCGGCTGGCAGAACAAGCCGAAGTCGGGCGGTGGGGGCTTCCTGCCGGACGGCAACGAATAATCCGCCGCATTTCCGCCACTCCGGTTCGGCTTCACCTGTGTAGCAAAACCCGTTAGCGAACCTGCATGGCCGGACCCTGCCTTCAGATCGACCTCGACGCCATTGTCGCCAACTGGCGCATGTTCCAGCGGCGCGTTGAGCCGGCGTATGCCTGCGCCGTGGTCAAGGCGAATGCCTATGGTCTGGGCGCTGATGAAGTGGCCAGGGCGTTGGCGAAGGCGGGCTGCACACGTTTCTATGTGGCGTGGCCATCGGAGGGCGGCGCCCTGCGCCGTGCGATCGGCCCGACGCCGGAGATCATGGTGTTCCATGGCCCCACATCCGACACGATGGACATCTTCCAGCTCTACAATCTCGTGCCGGTACTGAATCACCTCGACCAGATCGACCTGTGGCTCAGCGGCAATTCCTCCCCGCGCCCGGCTGCCGTGCAGATTGATGTCGGTATGAGCCGCCTCGGCTTGCCCGAGGCTCATTGGGGCGCAGCCGCGAAAATGCTGGCCAAACCGGCCCGCGTGATCGCCCACCTGTCCTGCGGCGACGAAGACAGCCCGAACAACGCCCAACAGCTCGAAATCTTCGAGCGCGCGACGAAATTCTGGCCGGGCGTTACCCGCAGCCTGTCGGCCACTGGCGGTTCGTATCTGGGCAAACCCTATCATTTTGAGGAAGTGCGGCCCGGCATCGGCCTCTATGGCGGCGGCCCGGAGCCGGCTGAGGGCTCGGCCCCGCATACAGTTGTTACCCTGACGGCCCCTGTGTTGCAGGTACGCGACATCAAGAAGGGAACCGCGGTCGGCTACGGTGGAACCTGGACAGCGGATGCTGGCACGACGCTGGCCACGGTGGGGCTTGGCTACGCTGACGGTTTCTTGCGATCCGCTTCGAACAAGGGCATGGGCTTCGTGGGCGGCCAGAAGCGGCCGATTGTGGGGCGGGTCTCGATGGACCTCATCGTTGTGGATGTAACCGGACTTTCAGTGTCGCCGGGGGATGAAATCGAGTTCGTCGGCCCCAACATGCCTATCGGAGAGGTGGCCGGGGCCATGAGCACAATCGACTACGAAATCCTGACCCGACTGGGATCACGCTTCGAACGCACCTATACGGGTGGCGAATGACTGCCGACGCCGTGTCCGCACCCGCGAAGGCGCCATTCCTGTTGCGTCCTTTCCAGCTGATTGGCCGGACGGTGCTCGGTGGATTTCGCGAGATCGGCCGCATCGCCGCGTTTTCGGGCGGCGTCCTGATCGCCTGCATCACGCCCGTGATCTATATCCGCGAGGTTCTGCGCCAGTGCCTGAAGGTGGGGTATTACTCCCTGCCCGTCGTTGGCCTGACCGCCGTGTTCATCGGCGCGGCGCTTGCACTCAACATCTATACCGGCGGCTCGCGCTTCAACGCTGAACAGTTCGTACCGAACATTGTGGTGCTTGGCATTACGCGCGAGCTCGGCCCGGTTCTCGCGGGCCTGATGCTGGCCGGACGCGTCAGCGCCGGTATCGCGGCAGAGATCGGCGCGATGCGCGTGACCGAACAGATCGACGCGCTGCTTACGCTCTCAGCCAAGCCCTCGCGCTATCTCTACGCGCCGCGCGTGATTGCAGGCATCCTCACGCTGCCGCTGCTGGTTGTTGTCGCCGACATCATCGGCGTGCTCGGCGGGTATCTCGTGGCAGTCGGCGCGCTCGACTTCAATGGCTCGCTCTACCTCAAGAATTCGTGGGCGTTCGTCACCGGCAACGACATCTGGTCTGGCATCATCAAGGCTGCGGTGTTTGGCGGCATCATCTCGCTGATGGGATGCTATCAGGGCGATCGCTCCAAGGGCGGCGCGGGCGGCGTCGGCCGTGCAGCGACCCTCGCTGTCGTCGGTGCAGCCGTGCTGATCCTCGCCTCGAACTACATCCTCACCTCGATCTTCGTGAGGGTCGGCCTGTGATCGATTTTTCAGCCAAACCCATCCTTGAGCTGCGCGACGTCCATAAGGCGTTTGGGGCCAAGCGGGTGTTGCGTGGCGTTGACCTGAAGGTCGCCGCCGGCCAGTCGCTGGTGATCATCGGCGGCTCGGGCACGGGCAAGTCCGTGACCATCAAATCCGCCCTCGGTCTTGTCACGCCAGACAAGGGCGAGATCTATTTCGACGGCGAGCGCGTAAAATCGGCCAAAACCATCGGCACGCTCCGCCGCCGCACCGGCATGCTGTTCCAGGGCGGCGCGCTGTTTGACAGCCTTACCGTCTGGGAAAACGTCGCTTTCGCGCTGCTCTACCGTGACAGCGTCAGCCGTGGCGAAGCGAAGAAGCGCGCCATCGAGAACCTCGCAAAGGTGCGCCTGCCCGCCTCTGCCGCCGACCTGCGCCCAGCAGAACTTTCCGGCGGGATGCAGAAGCGCGTCGCGCTGGCCCGCGCCATCATCGCAAAGCCCGACCTGATCTTCTTCGACGAGCCGACGACCGGCCTCGACCCCATCACCGCTGATGCGGTCAACAACCTGATCGTCGAACAGGTGAAAGCGCTGGGCGCTGCTGCTGTTTCGATCACCCACGACATGGCCAGCGTCCGCAAGATCGCAGACGAAGTTGCGATGCTGCACGAAGGCAAGATCGTCTGGCGCGGGCCCGTCTCCGCGCTCGACAATTCCGGCAACCCGTTCATCGACCAGTTCGTGAACGGCCGCGCCGAAGGCCCGATCCAGCCCGCTATTTAGGTTGGCATTCAGCGCCGGTTGCAAAGCCTGCAATCTGTGATCCATTGCCCGTATCGGCGCCAGACCGACATGGGAGAGATGATGCGCAAGCTATTCGGAGCTGCCCTCTTTGCGACAGCGCTGGTCGCGGCGGCAAGCTGCGCCACGACACCCGCCATCGCGCCGAACCCGCCCAACGTTCTCGATGCTTATGTCGCACGGCCAGATCCCAGCTTTGCGTGGAAAGTCGAGAAGACGTTCAAAGGCGATGGCTATCATGGCGCGGTTCTGGAACTCACTTCGCAGACCTGGATGACGGAAGCGCAGTCTGATCGCTCGGTCTGGAAGCACTGGCTGACGGTCACCATTCCCGACAGCCTGCAAAGCCAGAAGGCGTTCCTGTACATCAATGGCGGATCGTCAACGACGCCAGCCCCTCAAGGCGCAGCCGAGCGCTTTGCCCGCATGGCTGTCGAGACCGGATCTGTCATCGCCGACCTTGGCCAAGCGCCGAACCAGCCTATCCGTTTTGCCGACACGCCGACTGTGGCGCGCAGCGAAGACGACATGATTGCGTACCTGCAGGCTCGTTATGACGCGAACAAGGAGCCGGAGGCGTTGGCCCGCCTGCCGATGGTGAAGGCTGGCACGGCTGCGATGACAGCCGTGCAGCAATTCCTCGCCAGCGATGCAGGCGGTAAAGCAAAGATCGACGGCTTCGTTGTTTCAGGCGGCTCCAAGCGCGCCTGGACATCCTGGCTGGTCGGCATTCTCGACAGCCGCGTCATCGGCATGATCCCGATTGTCATCAACGTGCTCGATGTCGACGCGACGACGCGCCATCACTGGGAAGCGATGGGGTATTTCTCGCCCGCACTGGGCGACTATGTGAAGGCTGGCCTCATCCCTGATCGGACGGGCCTCAAAATGAAGGCGGTCAACACGATCGAGGACCCGCTGAACTATCGCGGTCGCCCACAGATGAAGATGCCAAAATTCGTGATCAACGCAGTGGGTGATGAATTCTTCCCGCCCGACAACACGAAGTATTCCTACCATCTACTGCCCGGCTCGAAACAGCTGCGCATGCTGCCCAACTCGCGGCATTCGACCGCCGGCACCGATATCAACGACAGCATGACGGCGTGGTACGATAGCGTGATCAAGAACCGCACCGTGCCGGAGTATTCGTGGACCGTGCGTGATGACGGCGCTCTGGTGGTGAACCCCGGCGCCATCAAACCGTCATCGGTACTGCTGTGGCAGGGTACGAACCCGAAGGCGCGGGACTTCCGCGTAGCTACACTGGGCGACAAGGCGTTCACCCCCACACCACTGCAAGCCGCCGCCGATGGAACGTATGTTGGCAATGTCGATAAGCCCGCAGCTGGTTACACGGCCTATTTCATCGAGCTGACCTATCCGAGCGGCACAAAGTATCCATTCAAGTTCACAACCGAAGTCTATGTGAAGCCCGACGTGCTGCCATATCGGTGGGAAGATGCACGCCCGATCACGGCGCCCGATGGCAAGTAAGGTTGTTGCTTCCACCCCACACTCAGTTCAGTAATTCGTTGCTGCCCCTGTTGTCGGGGCTGTGGATGCACACCTCTCCGTGCATGCCAGACCAACAGGGCATCAAGAGCCGCGCAGCGGCCGGATTTAGGGGCAGCCATGGCCATTCTGTTGCTCGACCATGTCGTGAAGCGCTTCGGCGAGTTCACGGCCGTGGACGATCTCAGCTTCAGCGTGCCCGAGGGCGGCATCTTCGGCTTCCTGGGCGGCAATGGCGCCGGCAAGACCACCAGCCTGCGCATGGCGCTGGACATCCTGCGTCCAACGTCCGGCAGGATTGAAATCCTCGGACGCGCGCCCGGACGCGAGAATTCGAGCGAGATCGGCTTCCTGCCTGAAGAGCGCGGACTCTATCGCCGCATGAAAGTGCTCGAGACGATCGTCTATTTCGGTCAGCTCAAGGGCATGGACAAAGCGGCGGCGACGACCGAGGGCAAACGCCTGATCGATCGCTTTGGCCTTGGCGAGTGGACGAAGTCGACCGTCGACAAACTCTCAAAGGGCATGCAGCAGAAGGTGCAGGTCGCGGCCGCGATGGTAAATTCGCCACGCCTGCTTATTCTCGATGAACCCTTCTCCGGCCTCGACCCGGTGAACCAGCAGGTGCTGGAAGACCTGGTGATGGAGATGGCCCGCAAGGGCACGACCGTCGTCTTCTCCACCCATGTAATGCAGCACGCCGAGCGCATGACCAACCGGCTGTTGCTGCTCTCGCGCGGCAAGAAGGTGTTTGAAGGTACGCAGGAAGAAGCCCGCGCCCGCCTGCCCGGCCGCCTGTCGATCACCTCGCAGGCCGATCCATCATCCCTGCCCGGCGTCGTCGCTGCGCAACGCACCGGCGGCAACGACGCATGGAGCGATTGGGATGTCGAACTGAAACCTGGCAGCGATCTCGGCGCGCTGCTCCAGCAATGTACCACGCAAGGCTTCGCCCTTCGCCGCTTCGAGAGCCACCGCCCCAGCCTGCACGATGTGTTCATTCGCCTTGTTGGTTCGGGACAGGAGATCGCACAATGAGATCGATCATTCTCGTCGCTATCCGCGAGTACCGCCAGATCGCCTCGACACGCGGCTTCTGGGTCATGCTGCTCGTCCTGCCGGTCGTGATCGCTCTGACGCAGGTAGCGGGTCGCTTCATTCGGCCGAACCTGAACTCTGCCTATGTGCTCGTCGATGTCAGCGGTCAGTACGGCGAAGCCATCGACCGTCGCATCGCGATCAACCGCGAGCGTTTTGAACTCGGCAATCTCTCCGCCTATGTGCAGCGTTGGGGCGCAGGCTCGGCAAAACCCGACGCGGTCTGGGCCAAGGGCGACCGCTGGTTTACTGACCAGCAGATTCAACAGTTCATTGCCGAAGGCGGCGCGCCCGCCGCACTGGAACTCATCAAGCCAAAGCTGCCAAAAGACGCGCCGGTGTACAAAGTAGAACCGCCGCTCTTTATCCGGGCGGAGCTGCCCTACGACGTCTCTGCCAAGGATGGACCCGACGAGCTGGCCAAAAATCTCGGACCGTACCTGCGCGATGTCATCGACACGACCGCAGGCGAACGCCCGCTCGCCATGGCGGTCTACATCCCGCAAACAGTCGATGCACAAACGCCGATACGCGTCTGGACCAACGGCACACCCAACACGGGACTGATCGACAGCGTGCGCGCGGAAGTCGTGCGCGTGCAGCGGCTGAAGACGCTGGAGGCCCAAGGCCTGTCGCCCGAGATCGCGGCTCAGATGCTGGACGCTACCGTACCGATCCAGGTATCTGCCCCGCCACAGGGCGAAGGCCGCGAGCTTGTTGCCATCCGCTCCGTCCTGCCGCTCGCCGCGGCTTATCTGCTCATGGTCACGGTGATGGTCACTGGATCGATGATGCTGCAGAGCGTGATCGAGGAGCGCTCCAACAAGCTGCTGGAATCCGTGCTCGCGCACATCCGCCCGGCTGAGCTCATGTACGGCAAGTTGGTGGGACTTGGGGCCATCGGCCTTACCATTCTCGCCGTCTGGGTTGGCGCCGCGATATTCGCCGCGCTGTCTGTGCAGGGCATGGTGGCCGACATCGTGAAACCATCGCTGGCGGCGTTCGACCAGCCATGGATGTTCATCGCCATGGCGTTCTATTTCTTTGCCGGCTACCTGATCATCTCGATGCTCTATCTTGCGATCGGCGCGCTTTCGAACTCGCTACAGGATGCGCAGTCCTACCTGATGCCGGTTATCTTCCTGATCACCCTGCCCGTGGTCTTCATGATGGTTCAGGTGGTTCAGGCGCCCAATGCCGCGCTTCCCGTCATCCTGTCCTGGATACCACTCTATACGCCCTTCGCCATGCTCGCGCGCATGACGGCCGGCGTGTCGATCGCGGAAGTGCTGGGCACCGGCGCGATGCTTGCGCTTTTCGTTATCGCGGAGATGTATCTGCTTGGACGCGTTTTCCAGGCGAGCCTTCTTCGCACCGGCCAACCGCCCAAACTCAGCGGATTCATCGCTATGATGTTCGGCAAGCAGACAGAATAGCTAGACGTAGGCTCCGGCGCGCTGCAGCACGGCGCCGCCGGTTTCCAGCTTGAAGCGCGCAATGCCTGCGCCTGATTGCGTATTCACGCCGCCAAGATCCAGGGACGTCACGCCCCGCGCCTTGAGATCTTTCATGGCGGACCAGAGGATCAGATTGTGGGCGGCGTTGTCGCGCCCTGCCTCACTGGTCCAGCCGACATGGTAGGTCGCGCGCGAACCGTGGATCAGGAACAGCATGCCCGCTGCGGGATCGCGCCCCATATCCGCGCGGAACACCGCTAGCCCGGCGCCGCGATCACCCTTCGCGCCTTCGGCCTTTGCATCCTGCCACGTCTCTGTCAGCTCCAGCGGCATGGCGCGATAACCGCGTTTCTGGCGTTGCTTGATCTCCGCGTCGATCAGCCAACGATATTGCGCAGGCTTGAGGCCGGACTTCTGCAAGACAAGATCGGAGCGCTCCGCCTTCGACAACTTGTTGCGCCAGCTGGACTCCATGGCGCTGCGCAGCGCGGCTTCTTCCCGCGAAAGATCGATCAGCACGGTTGCGTCGCCTGTCATCACCCGGCTCATGCCGCTCAAGCCAGCCGCATCGTCGGCAGGCTCATTCGGCGTGAATACCAGAAGACGCGGCCATCCCTGTGGCAGCGACATCTTGAGCAGGCGATAGGTCTCTCGCTTCTCGTCGGCTGTCACCGCCCCAACCCAGGCCGGCCCGTGCGTGCACAATGCGAACCGCCCCACCAGCGCGAAGGGGCGCGCCACGATCTGCGCCAGCGCCACCAGCGATCCATCCGCCCGCGCGATGGAAGCCCGCAGGATTTCAACGCCCGGTGAAGCAGCCTTGAGCGCCACACCATAGGACCAATCCTGCTGATAGCTCGCACCGGCAGACGTGTGCGCGGCGTCCCATGCAGTACGCGGCAGTTCATTCCAGGAAGCGATCAGGCGACTCATTTGCCAAGTCTTAGCGATTTCCGCTCCCAATTGGTGAACGAGCAGATGCTCTCGCAGGAACCGCCATGGCGCGCGCTAAGATTCAAACCGTCGCAGGTCACCGCCTGCCCGAGCCGCGGATCACGCCGATGGCGATCTGGCTGGCCTTCCTGTGGGTCGGCCTGCCCGTGCTGGTGATTGGCGGCCTGCTGGACGTCATCATGCAGGTCGGCTTCGGCATCTGCACCGGCCTGTGGTGCTTCGCGGCCCGCTAGTTTCGGTCGCGTATATCTCGCCAGGCCTCGATCATGGCTGCCGCCGCTTGATCGACATGCGCTTCATTCGTCGTTTCGCCCGAGATGGAAATCCGCATCACCCAGCGGCCACGCCAATCGGACCCGCCAACGAACGCCACGCCGCCAGCTTGAACGCGGGCGATGACCTCGCGGGTCTGTTCGTCGGAGCCGAACCGCACCGCGACCTGATTCAGCACGACATCATTCACAATCTCGACGCCCGGCTCCGCGCCCAGCACTTGCGCGAACCGACGCGCGCACGCGCAATGGCGGGAGATCATCTCCACGATACGCTTGCGCCCGAAATGGCGGATCAGCGCCCATGTCGCAAAGCCCCGCGCGCGGCGTGACAGCTCCGGCACATAGTCGGATGGATTGCGCGCGCCATCGCCTGCACCCGGCAAATAGCTGGCCGGGATCTGCATTGCTCGTATATGCGCCGCACGATCCTTCACGATCGCATAACCGGCGTCATAGGGCGTCTGCAGCCATTTATGGCCATCGACCGCCCACGAGTCGGCCAGTTCCAGCCCCGCCCCAAGATGTTGATGCGTCTTCGTCGCCCGCGCCCACAGGCCGAACGCGCCATCGACGTGCAGCCATGCGTTCTTGCCGCGTAGCGCCTCGGCCATTTCCGCGAATGGATCGAACGCGCCCGTATTGATCTGACCCGCCTGTGCGATCGCGATCAGCGGCCCATCGGCCTGCGCTACGGCCTCACGGAATGCGCCTGCGATAATCGCTCCATTGCGATCAACAGCAACCTTCACCACACGCTGCATCCCGAGGCCGAGATATTTCAGCGCCGCGAAAACAGTAGAGTGCGCTTCATCCCCGATGAGTACCGTGATCGCTGGCGCGCCGAACAGGCCGCCTGCCTCGACATCCCAGCCGATGCGCCGCAACACCTCTCCGCGCGCTGCGGCGAGACCGGTGAAGTTGGCCATCGTGCCGCCGGTCACGAACCCAACCGACGCCTCACGCGGCAGATGCAGCAAGTCAAGCAGGGCGGCGCCTGCCTGCGCCTCGGCCGCAGCAGCAGACGGCGCTGCCAGATGGTTGGCGGCGTTCTGCCCCCAGGCTGATGTCAGCCAGTCGGCCGCCACGCCGGTCGGGTTGCTACCGCCGATGACCCAGCCGAAGAAACGCGGCTCGGTCATCGCGGCGAGACCCGGCTCCGCTTTCGCGATGAGTTCGCTGATCACCCGCTCGGCTGGAACGCCTTCGTCCTGAACCGTCAGCCGAAAGCGCTCCATCTGTTCGACAAAGCTGGCGAGCGGCTTATGCGGTCGCGAAGCGTCTTCGCGCCGCTCAGAGGCATAGTGAGCGATACCCGTGAACAGCTTTTCGAGGTCAGACACGACGACCGTGTCTTACGCAGCTGGAACTGCGTAAGGCGTCGACTTCATGATTTCGAGTTCTTCCGGCGTCATGTCGGCCGGCGTGTTGGCGAACAGCGGCGTCGAGAGATAGCGCTCGCCCGTGTCCGGCAGCATGGCGAGAATGTTGGAGCCCTTCGGCGCCGACTTCGCGACTTCCAGCGCTCCCGCGAACGTCGCACCCGACGAAATACCAACGAAAATGCCTTCCTTCTGCGCGAGATCCATCGAGCACTTCATCGCGTCAGCAGCGGCGATGGTCACGATTCGGCTGATCTTCGACCAGTCGACCTCGCTTGTCAGTTTCGGAATGAAATCCGGCGTCCAGCCCTGCATCGGGTGCGGCTTCCACGCTGGATGGCTGGCGGCGGGCGTACCATCGTCATTGCGTTGCTGCGACTGGCCGCTGGTGATCAGCGGCGCGTCCGCCGGCTCGCACACCACGATCTTGGTGCGAGGGCTTTCGCGCATCAGCACGCGGGAGACGCCGTTCAGGGTGCCGCCGGTGCCGTAGCCCGAGACGAAATAGTCGAGACCATCGGCCTTGAAGTCTTCGATGATTTCCGGGCCCGTCGTCTTCTCGTGATAGGCTGGGTTGTCCGGGTTCTCGAACTGACGCGTCATGAACCAGCCATGCGCCTTGGCGAGCTCCTGAGTTTTGGTGATGGCGCCCGTCGCGCGCAGCGCAGCCGGTGTCAGCAGCACCTTGGCGCCGAGGAAGCGCATCAGCTTGCGCCGTTCGATCGAGAAGCTCTCCGGCATTACGATCACCAAGGGATAACCCTTGGCCGCGCACACCATGGCCAGGCCGATACCGGTGTTGCCGCTGGTCATCTCCACCACCGTCTGCCCCGGTTTCAGCTCGCCAGACCGCTCCGCGGCCTCGATAACACCCAGAGCCAACCTGTCCTTAACCGACCCGAGCGGGTTGAAGGCTTCGACTTTGACCCAGAGGTTCACACCCTCTGGCGCTAGGCGATTGATGCGAACCACCGGCGTCCGGCCCACTGTTTCGGTGATGCTGGCAAAGCGCATTTCAGATGTTCCTCATTTGTACCGAAGAAAGGCTATCCCAGCTGGGCGCCAAAGCAACCGCGGTTTGGCGGACCAATTTTAGTTTTATTCTAAGTTTATTTTTGAACCCTACGATCTGCATGGATAAGTAGCCGTCGCTGATTTCGGGGGAAGTTGACGTGCGATGAAACGCAACTTTTTGCCTAATTCCAAAGGCAGCCTGACGATCGTCGCTGTAATCGCGCTGAGCGTGATTGTGTTTATCTGCGGCGGCGTGATTGATTTCATGTCGCTGGTGAACCAGCACCGCCAAATGCAAACAGCCGCAGATTCCGCTGCAATAGCTTCCGCATCGGAACTTTTGCTAGGTCCCGGAAGCAAGCAGAACGTCGATGCCGTGGCCAAGAGCTACGTCGCCGCAACCATCCACACCCAACACACAACCACAGCTGCAGTCATCGAGGACGGAAAGGCCGTCCGGGTGCAGGTGTCGGCCCGGCGACAGACGATATTCTCGAACCCGCTGAGCGGATCTGACGCGCCGATGGTCGTCGAGGCTATCGCGGAAGTCTCTGGCAGCAGCAACCCGATCTGCACCCTCGCATTGGAGCCAAGCGATCCTCGCGCGATCTACCTCGACGCAAAAGCCAAGCTGGCCGCCAGCAAGTGTTCGATCTACTCAAACTCGGCCGCGGGTGAGAGTATCATGTCACTCGGCAGTTCACGACTTGAAGCCAGCCTGATCTGCGCTTCCGGCGGCGCCAGGTCGGCGTCCGAGGTGAACTTCAAGCCCGCGCCAATAACCGACTGCCCGAAGATGGTCGACCCGCTGGTAAATCGCGCGGCGCCTAAGGTTGGCGCGTGCGACTACAGCAACACCACCGTGAACAACGGAAAGATCAAACTTGGGCCGGGCGTGTATTGCGGCGGCATCAAGATAATGGGCGCCTCCAACGTTACGCTTTCCAAGGGCGCCTACATCCTGAAAGATGGACCGCTCATGGTGGACGGAACATCCAAACTTGTCGGGACCAATGTAGGCTTCTACCTCACGGGACAGGGTGCGGTCTTCTCCTTCACCGGCAGCTCCTCCATCAGCCTTTCCGCGCCGAATTCAGGACCGTTGGCCGGACTTCTGTTCTTCGAGGATCACGCCTCGCCGAAGAACCAGATGCACCAGATTACGACGAGCTTCGCAAACTACCTCGTGGGGACGGTCTACCTGCCGCGCAACATGCTCCGGATCGACACGGGTCAGGGCGTGGCCGATGCCTCGGAATTCACAGTTCTCGTGGTCAACAAGCTCCACCTCCAGAACGGCCCCCAACTCGTGCTCAATACGCGCTATAACGACATTGATATTCCTGTTCCCGATGGCGTCGGACCGAATACGGGAGCCGGAAGGGTTCGGTTGACGCAGTGAGGTTGTTTCACACGCCAGCCCAGGCTCCGACGCGGTAGCCGGATTGACAAACTCCGCCGATAGAGGCGGAACCATGCGCATGGCTCGATCAAGCACTGCCTATGTCTGCCAGTCCTGCGGGGCCGCCCATGCCAAATGGTCTGGCCGCTGCGAAGCGTGCGGCGCGTGGAATTCGCTGGTCGAAGAATCGGTCACCGCGCCGCCGGGCGGACTTGAAGCGCCGAAGTCCGGCACGAAGACGCGCACGGGCTCGGTTGAGTTCTCGCCGCTTGATAGCGCGGAGCCGCCGCCTGCCCGCATCTCCACCGGTATCGACGAGCTGAACCGCGTCTTCGGCGGCGGCATTGCGCGCTCCTCCGCGGTGCTGGTGGGCGGCGATCCGGGCATCGGCAAATCGACGTTGCTTCTGCAGGCCGCCGCTTCGATGGCGCGTGCGGGGACCAAGTGCGTTTACATCTCCGGCGAGGAAGCCGTCTCGCAGATCCAGGGCCGCGCGCGACGCCTTGGCGTTGAAGCAGCCCCGGTACAGCTCGCAGCCGAGACCGATCTTCGTTCGATCCTCAAAGCACTGAAGGCATCCGCGCCAGAGATCATCGTCATCGACTCCGTGCAGACGCTCTGGTCCGACAGCCTTGAAGCGGCGCCCGGCTCCGTGGCGCAGGTCCGCGCATGCGCGCAGGAACTGACGCGCTTTGCGAAGAAGACCGGCGCCGCTGTGATCCTCGTTGGCCACGTCACAAAGGACGGGCAGATCGCAGGTCCCCGCGTGCTTGAGCACATGGTGGATGCTGTCTTCTATTTCGAGGGCGAACGCGGTCACCAGTTCCGCATTCTTCGCTCGGTGAAGAACCGCTTCGGACCGACCGACGAGATCGGCGTCTTCGAAATGGGTGAGCTGGGTCTGTCGCCCGCGCGCGACCCGTCTGCGCTCTTCCTCGCCGGCAGCGAAGCGGAAGCTTCCGGCCGCGCGGTGTTTGCGGCAATGGAGGGGTCGCGTCCTGTCCTCTCCGAAGTGCAGGCGCTGGCCGGTCCTGAATCCGCCGGCAACCCGCGCCGCTCGATCGTCGGCTGGGATAGCCCGCGCCTTGCGATGCTGCTCGCCGTGTTCGACGCGCGCTGCGGTCTGCGCTTCGGCATGCGCGACGTCTATTTGAGTGTTACCGGCGGCTATCGCATTGCCGAGCCCGCTGGCGACCTTGCGGCCGCTGCTGCGCTCGCCTCTGCACTTCTTGATCGTCCGTTCCCGGCGGGTTCGGTCTTCTTCGGCGAGGTTGCCCTTTCGGGTGCGATTCGACCGGTCGGCCGGATCGAACCCCGGCTGCGCGAAGCAGCGCGCCTTGGTTTTACGCAGGCTTTCGTGCCGGCGGGGGCGCCAGATACTGTCGACGGGATGCAGGTCCATGGGCTATCCAGACTGCAGGACCTCGTGGACGTACTGGGCGGGGATACTGAGTAGAAGGTTCTGACGTGGCGCCTCCCTGGGTCTTCGATATCGTTGTGCTGGGCCTGACGGTCATGTCGGCCGTCATGTCCGTGGGTCGCGGCCTGATTCGCGAAGCATTCTCGGTTATCTCGTTCATCATTGGCGGTCTGGCGGCCTGGCTGTGCCTCAAATTCTTCGAGCCGCCGCTGAAACAGATCATTTCTCCCAATGCAGAGTCTGTTGTTCCCTCTGCCATTCTGGTCGTGGCCGGCTTCCTGGTCGCCTATCTGCTGGCCGCCTTCCTGGGCGGACGGTTGTCCAAGCTGATCCATTCCTCGCCCGAAATCGGCGCGCTGGACCGGATTGCGGGCGCCGGATTTGGTCTCGCCCGCGGCATATTGGCCGCAATTCTGTTTGTTCTGCTCATGCAGCAGGTCCTTCCCGCAGGTGGGGAGCCTGACTGGGTTGCGAAGAGCTATACCTACCCGTATCTGAACGCCGCAGCCGGTGGCGTTGGCGGCGCCTTGACGACTGTGGTCGAATTGTTCACCGGCGGGGCGCAAGCGGCCACGGCGGCAGTGAGCACCCAGTAAGCATCTGCCCGGAGACAAGCTTTGGCCAATCTTGATGCTTTGGACTGGCCTGAAGTCTTCAACGAGCCGGGACTGGACGATGATGATTTCCGTCCCGACTTCGAAGACGGCCCCGACTCCAAAGATGGAATGCGCCACAAGTGCGGCGTGTTCGGTGTCTTCGGACGAGACGACGCAGCTGTCCTGACCGCCCTTGGTCTTCACGCCCTGCAGCATCGCGGACAGGAAGCCTGCGGGATCGTCACCTTCGATGATAAAGGCGGCACCTTCCGCTCCGAGCGGCATATGGGCCTCGTCGGCGACAACTTCGCCCATGACAGCGGCGCCATCAACCGTCTGCCCGGCCGCATGGCGATCGGCCATAACCGCTATTCGACGTCGGGCCGGGTTGTTCACCGTAACATCCAGCCAATCTATGCCGACCTTGCCCATGGCGGCCTGGCCGTGGCTCACAACGGCAACCTGACCAACGCCCGCGCGATCCATCGCGAGCTGGTGATGAACGGCGCGATCTTCCAGTCGACCATGGATACGGAAGTCGTTCTGCAGCTTACCGCTCGCTCCAAACGCAACCGGATCGAGGACCGGTTCGTTGATGCGCTTCGTCAGCTTGAGGGCGGGTATGCGTTCATCGCTCTCACCAATGACAAGCTGATCGGTGCGCGCGACCCGTGGGGCCTGCGTCCGCTGGTGCTCGGCGCACTTGAGGACGGCTCGCCTGTTCTCTGTTCGGAAACCTGCGCGCTCGACGCGATCGGCGCGAGCTTCGTTCGCAACATCGAGGCGGGCGAAGTCGTGGTCATCGACAAGGATGGCGTCGAGAGCCTCACGCCCTTCCCCACGGTTCACTCGAGCCCGTGCGTTTTCGAATACGTGTACTTCGCGCGACCTGACTCGATCATGCATGGCCAGAGCGTTTACGAGACCCGCCGCCGCTTTGGCCGTATCCTCGCGGCTGAGAGCCATGTCGATGCGGACATCGTCTGCCCCGTGCCGGATGGCGGCAACCCCGCGGCGCTGGGCTATGCGGAGGCTTCGAGCGTCCCGTTCGGGTTCGGCATCATTCGCAACCACTATGTGGGCCGCACTTTCATTCAGCCGACGCAGACGGGCCGTCAGCGCTCGATCTCGCGCAAGCATGCGCCGAACCGGCCGCTGCTCGAGGGCAAGCGCGTGGTGCTGGTGGACGACTCGATCGTGCGTGGGAACACATCGCAGCGGATCGTGCAGATGATCCGTGACGCGGGCGCGAGCGAGATCCACTTCCGCGTCGCGAGCCCGCCGATCAAACATCCGGACTTCTACGGCATCGACATGCCTTCGAAGGAAGAGCTGATCGCATCCTCGATGAGCATCGAGCAGATGAAGCGTTATCTGAAGGTGGACTCGCTGTCGTTCATCTCGCTGCCGGGCTTCTATGAGGCCCTGGGCGTGGGCAAGCGGAACGATGGGGCGCCGCAATTCGCGGACCATTGCTTCACCGGCGATTATCCGACGCGTCTGGTCGATCGTGACCACGACATGGCGTCGAAGGAACAGCAGCTCTCGCTGCTCGACGACTAGGGGCTTCTCATGGACCGCCGCATTGTTCTCGTTACCGGCGCCTCCAAGGGCATTGGCCGCGCCGCCGCGCTTGAGCTGGCGAAGGCGGGCAATCATGTGATCGCGACGGCGCGATCGGAAAAAGCGCTGACCAAGCTGGACGACGAAATTCTTGCCGCCACCGGACATAGCGCGACGCTGATCCCGCTGGACCTGCGCGATACGGCGGCGATTGATCGACTGGCTTCGGCGCTGCTGGAACGTTTCGGCAGGCTGGATGGTCTGCTCGGAAATGCTGGCGTTCTGGGAACGCTGGGGCCGCTCGAGAACATTTCGCCGGCGGCTTTCCAGGAAACGCTGGACGTGAACTTCACCGCGAACTGGCGGCTGATCCGGGCGGTGCATCCGTTGCTGCGGATGAGCGAGGCGGGCCGCGCGCTGTTCGTGACCACCGGGATCGTGCCGCGGCCGCGGGCGTTCTGGGGCGTCTATGGCGCGACCAAGGCTGCACTGGAGACGATGATCGCGTGCTATGCCGACGAGATCGAGAACACGCCGATCCGCGTGAACCTCTTCGATCCTGGCGCGGTGCGGACCGATATGCGTTTCAAGGCGATGCCGGGGGAAGATCCGCTGACACTGCCGACGCCGGCGGAGGTTGCAACCGTGATCCCGCAATACCTGGCGGCGGAGTGCAAGGTGCACGGCGAACGCATCGTGTTTGCGAAACGCGCGAAGGCGTAGGCGAACTGGCTACGGGTCGCGACCTCGCAGGTGGCTGCGAGGCAGTCGGCAATCGGCAATTGAGAGATCCAAGCGGAGGTCCGCGCGTGCGCAGGCATCCGCGCGAAGGCGCGCAGCCCCCTCCGTCTTGCGCGCAAGAGCGCGCAATCCACCTCCCCCGCCTTTGGCGGTGGAGGACTTCGAGGGCGGTGTGCGTTGCTGGTCCTCCACCGGCGAAGCCGGGGGAGGTGGATCGATGCGCAGCATCGAGACGGAGG
Source organism: Hyphomonadaceae bacterium (assembly GCA_036733305.1). Classification (GTDB taxonomy): domain Bacteria; phylum Pseudomonadota; class Alphaproteobacteria; order Caulobacterales; family Hyphomonadaceae; genus UBA7672. The sequence goes on along the minus strand of DAINAT010000022.1, from coordinate 148 downwards.
GGGCTGTCGGCGCGTTCGCGCTTGATGCGCTCGGCACGCCGCGCGGCGAGCTTATCGAGATTGTCGAAATTGCGCGCTGACTGCGCGAGACGCTTGAAGAGCTGGTGCATGCTCTTCGGGTGGCGGATGTGCGGGTTGCGCTGGCGGG
>DAINAT010000021.1:0-38834 GCA_036733305.1 Hyphomonadaceae bacterium | reverse complement strand
CTTGGTGCTGATCCTCGTCGGCGCCTTCACCAAGAGCGCACAATTTCCGTTTCATTTCTGGTTGCCGCAGGCGATGGCGGCGCCCACACCTGTCAGCGCATACCTGCATTCCGCGACGCTTGTAAAAGCTGGTGTCTACCTGCTCATCGTCCTTTGGCCGATCATGTCAGGGACCGACGCATGGTACGTGCTGGTCGGGGGAGCGGGCATGGCTTCGCTTCTCATCGGCTCGTTTGCCGCGATCTTTCAGCATGATCTCAAAGGACTCCTCGCCTACTCCACGATCGGGCATCTCGGCCTGATTGTTCTTCTTCTGGGCCTGGGCAGTCCACTGGCTGCCGTCGCTGCGATCTTCCACACGCTGAATCACGCGACCTTCAAAGCATCGCTGTTCATGGCGGCCGGGATCATAGATCGGGAGACCGGCACGCGCGATTTACGGCGTCTGAGCGGTCTGTTCCGCTTCATGCCCATTACAGCGACCTTGGCCATGGTCGCTGCAGCAGCAATGGCAGGCGTGCCCTTGTTGAATGGCTTTCTTTCAAAAGAGATGTTTCTTGCCGAAGCGCTCGCGCACGATGCCGGTGCGCGCGTCAACTATGTCTTCCCCGCGCTGGCGACATTGGCGAGCTGCTTCAGCGTCCTATACGCGCTGCGTTTCATCCAGCAGACGTTTTTTGGACCTGCGCCGGTCGATCTACCACGTCAACCGCATGAAGCGCCTAGCTGGATGCGTCTGCCGATCGAGATTCTGGTGCTCATTTGCCTTGTCGTCGGAATCGTCCCGAGCCTCACCATCGGCCCCTTCCTCGACATGGGCGTCAGATCAGTCCTGGGCGACCAGACGCCATACTACAGCCTTGCGGTATGGCACGGCTTCAATACCCCACTATTGTTGAGCACTGTGGCCCTTGTTGGCGGCGTGGCGCTCTACGTCGCTTTCGCAAGACGGATCAACACAAACCCCCATGGTGCGCCGCCACTGTTCAGCTGGCTTCACGCGCGTCAGATTTTCGAACTCACGATGAGCGGCGTTACATCGGGAGCGCGTGCGCTCCTGTCCCGGCTTGGTCCGAGTCGTCAGCAACCGCAGCTCCGCATTCTTATCGTAGCGACGATCGTTGCTGCCTGCCTGGCAGCATCGGGCTCTGCCGCAAGCGGAGCATTCTTCAAGTTTGAGGTCGCGACCATCGACCCCATTTTTGCGCTGCTCTGGCTGATCGCCGCAGCATGTGCCTTAGGGGCCGCCCAACAGGCCAAGTTCCATCGACTCGTAGCCGTCGTGCTGATGAGCGGAGCAGGATTTGTGAGCAGCATCACCTTCCTCTGGCTTTCAGCACCGGATCTCGCCCTGACGCAGCTACTCGTAGAAGTCGTCACGACCGTGCTGCTCCTACTGGGGCTGCGCTGGCTTCCGAAGCGATCGCAGGAGGTACGATCGCCCAATGCCGCTGGACTGGTTCGCACCCGGTTGCGCCACGGGATTGATCTCGCAATCGCAGCCACGGCTGGCCTCGCGACAGCAGGCATTGCATTCGTGGTGATGACGACTGCTCCCCCAGCAACCATCTCGGATTTCTTCCTGGACAAGTCATACAGCGACGCGGGCGGACGCAATGTGGTGAACGTCCTGCTTGTCGACTTCCGCGCCTTCGACACACTTGGCGAAATAACGGTGCTCGGCATCGTTGGCCTCACCATCTTCGCGCTGTTACGCCGGTTCCGGCCCGCGGCGGACAGCCTCGCGACGCCCGAGCAACAGGTTAGGCAGGGAAAATTCGACAACAACCACGACACGCGAACATCGGGTGAAACGCTCGTCGATTACCTGATGATCCCACGTGTGATCATGCAGGTTCTGTTTCCAGTCATCGTTGTGCTGGCTATCTACCTGTTCCTGCGCGGCCACGACTTGCCCGGCGGCGGCTTCATCGCCGGCGTAACGATGGCGATCGCATTTATCCTGCAGTACATGGCCTCGGGGACAAAATGGGTCGAAGCCCGGCTGCGCATCCTGCCGATACGCTGGATCGGCATGGGCCTTATGATTGCGGCCACGACTGGCGCCGCATCGCTTGTATTCGGCTATCCGTTCCTCACGTCGAGTTTCCAGTATGTCGACCTGCCAGTACTGGGCCGGCTTCCGCTTGCCAGCGCGCTGATCTTCGATCTCGGCGTCTTCGTGCTTGTCGTGGGCGCGACGGTTCTGATGTTGGTAGCCTTGGCTCACCAATCGATCCGGACGCCTCGCGTGATCGATGCCGCGCCGGGCGAGGCCGTAAATCATGAAGTCGATGCCGAACCCGCACCGGAGCCTTTGAGCGCCGCTCCAGCCCCCAAAGGAGCCATTTGATGGAAATCGTGCTCGCCATTGGCATCGGGGTGCTGGTCGCATCAGGCGTATGGCTGCTGTTGAGGCCGCGAACTTTTCAGGTGATCATCGGGCTGTCTTTAATCTCCTACGCCGTGAACCTGCTGATCTTCGCCATGGGCCGACTGCGTGTCGACGCTCCCCCGATCCTCGATCCTGCCATCACCGCCGATGCGGGTCAGTACGCCGATCCATTGCCACAAGGGCTGGTGCTCACAGCCATCGTTATCGGCTTTGCGATGACTGCGCTCTATCTGGTGCTGCTCCTCGCCGCCCGCGGGCTGACAGGAACGGACCATGTTGACGGTCAAGAGCCCGACCAATGAAAGAGTTGGTCGAGCATCTGGTCGTCGTACCGATTGTCCTGCCGCTCTTTGCGGCCGCGCTTACGCTCTTTTTCGATGAGCGTCGGCGGGCCGCAAGAGCAGCCATCAGCTTCGGCGCAACGTCGATCGTGCTTGTCGTTGCGCTGGTCCTCCTGTTCGAAGCCTCCGATTCAGGTCCCCATCAGGGCGCCGCAACCGTGTACACGATCGGAGACTGGCCCGCGCCATTTGGCATCGTACTGGTGGCTGATCGGCTATCGACGATGCTGCTCGCGCTGACGAGCTTTCTCGGGCTGACGACGCTCCTGTTTGCGCTTGCCCGTTGGGACCGCGCAGGCCCCCGCTTCCATGCACTGTTCCTCCTTCTGCTCATGGGAGTGAACGGAGCTTTCCTGACGGGTGATCTGTTCAACCTGTTCGTTTTCTTCGAAGTGCTGCTGGCGGCCTCCTACGGGCTCGCCCTGCACGGATCAGGCTCCGCGCGCGTCAAGGCCGGGCTACACTACGTGGTCATCAACCTTGCTGCCTCATCGCTGTTCCTCATCGGGGTCGCGGTGATTTACGGCGTGGCGGGTACGTTAAACATGGCTGATCTGGCGGTACGCATTCCCGACATTCCCGCCTCGAACCGTGTACTGTTCGAGATCGGCTGTGCCGTGTTGGGTGTTGCCTTCCTGATCAAGGCTGGCACGTGGCCGCTGGGCTTCTGGCTGCCGGCCACCTATTCCGCAGCCAGTGCGCCGGCTGCCGGCATGTTTGTCATTCTGACCAAGGTTGGCGTCTACATAGTCATTCGCCTGTCGCTGCTGTTGTTTGGCGATCAGGCAGGACCGTCAGCGGGCTTCGGGGAACAGTGGCTGGCCGTGGGCGGCATCCTTACCCTTGTATTCGGCACATTGGGCATCCTGGCCTCCCGTTCGATGTCACGGATCGGGAGCTACTGCGTAATCGTGTCGGCCGGCACGGTCCTGGCCGTCGTCGGTATCGGAGGCGAAGCATCACTGGCTGGCGCTCTCTATTACCTGATCAGTTCAACACTTGGCGCGAGCGCTTTCTTCCTACTCATTGAACTTCTCAACCGCGCCAGGGGATCGACAGCAGCGGCCATTTCACCACCGGTTTTCAATGACGAGTTCAGCGACCCTATTGGGGACGGGACGGAGACCGACGAGGTTGGCGTCGTCATCCCCGCCACCGTAGCTTTGATCAGCGGTGGCTACATCCTCTGCGCCATTCTGCTAGCTGGCCTGCCGCCCCTATCGGGATTTGTGGGGAAGTTCGCGGTCATGTCCGGCGTCCTCTCAAGTACGAACATGGTCGCGCCGCTGTCCTGGGTGCTGATCGGAATTCTGACCCTCTCCAGCTTTGGCATGATGATCGCGTTCGCGCGCGTCGGCATCGAGGTGCTGTGGACGTCCGCTGAGAAACAGCCGCCGCGCGTGAAGCGAGTCGAATTCGTCGCCATCGCTGCATTGCTTGCCGCAGCCGTGACATTGAGCGTGGAAGGGGGGCTGGCGATGCGCTTCGTTACGTCAACCTCGACATGGCTGCACGCTCCGCAGGATTATGTGCGCGCTGTGCTGGAGCCTGCCGTACCGATCGCAGAAGGGGCTGCACCATGACCCGCCTTCTGCCTTATCCTATCCTGTCGATCGCTCTACTGATGATGTGGCTTGTGCTGCATGGCTCTGCAGAGCCCGCGACGCTGATCGGCGGAGTAATTCTGGCGCTGGCGGCGCCCGTGACGCTATCTGCTCTCGAAATGCCGCCGCTCAAGTTGCGCCGTCCGGGTGCGATCGTGAAACTGATCGGCGTGGTTCTGTATGATATCGTGCGCTCGAACGTGGCTGTGGCCAGAATTGTCTATGGCAGAAAACGCGCATCGAAATTGTCCGCTTTCATCGTCATTCCCCTCGATATGCGCAATCGATACGGGCTCACGATGCTGGCGACGATCATAACCTGCACGCCGGGCACCTTGTGGGTGCAGTATGATTCAAGAAGCGGCCGGCTATTGATGCACATCCTCGATATGGTCGACCCCGAGATTTGGCCAGAACTAATCAAGGGGCGGTACGAGCGGCTCCTAATGGAGATTTTTGAATGAGTGCAGTTGTACTGGCATGGAGCTTGACGCTTGCACAATTGATCCTCGCCGTCGCTATGGCGATCGCTGCCGGGCTCATGGTGCGTGGGCCCCGCGCCCAGGATCGCATCCTGGCTCTCGATTCGTTTTACCTCAGCGGCATGTTGCTGCTGCTGGTGTTCGCCATTCAAACCGGGCGCACCCTCTATTTCGAGGCTGCGTTGGTGGTAGCCCTGCTTGGTTTCGCCTCTACCGCCGCTCTTGCCAAGTTTCTCATGCGCGGTGAGGTGATCGAATGAATGGAGCTCCCGATCTTCCGGCCTGGGCTGCCTGGCTCACGGCTTTTTTCGTGTTGGCTGGCGCGGCAATCACGCTGACTGGCGCCATAGGCCTTGTCCGCCTGCGATCGTTCTATGAACGCGTGCACGCTCCGACCTTGGGTACAACGCTAGGAACAGGCTGCATACTGATCGGCTCGATGATCTGTTTTTCGGCACTTCAGTCACGGCCGGTGGTGCACGAGATTCTGATTGGCATCTTCGTTACGTTCACGACGCCGGTTACTCTCATCTTGCTTGTGCGCGCCGCCCTCTACCGTGATCGCGTCGAAGGAAAGGACGTTCCTCCGCACGAATAGGCCGCTGAGACGGTCGGGGCAGCGGCCCAAGTTTTGTTAGCCGTTCGTCGTAACTTTCGAGACTACGGCGCCGCCCTCGTCCAGACTGATCGCGCGCCTGTTGCAAGCGCGCTCCCGCGACTGCTGAAGCCGAGCTGCTTGGCTATTCAACTTTGTCTGCTCTGGGCGGAATCGATTGATCACGGTCACCGCGTAGTGAGATGAGAACGAGGATTACGCCGAGAAGCAGCAGGGCGAGGCAGGCGGCGGATGCTTCGGGAAGGCGCTCGTCGCTGGCGAGGCGGTGTATGCGCGTGCTGAGGGTTTCGAACCCGAAAGGCCGCAGGATCAGGGTAGCGGGCAGCTCGCGCATGACATCGATCATGACGAGCAGACCGCCGGCGCCGAGACTGGGGGCGATGAGCGGCAGGTGGACGCGGCGGACGACGCCGAGCGGTGTTTCGCGAAGGCTTCTTGCCGCCTCTTCCAATCGGGTCGGGATCATGGCGAGGCCGGCCTGTGCCGCATTGAAAGCCACGGTAAGGAAGCGCACGACGCAGGCATAGACCAGCGCCACCAACGTGCCGGTTAGGACAAGACCACCCGACCATCCGAAATTCTGCGCGAGAAAGCGCGTGACGCCCTGATCGGCCTGGCCCAATGGCGCCAACAATCCCACAGCCAGAAGCGCCCCAGGCAGTGCATATCCGAATGTCGAGAGACGGATAAAAAGCGGGACGATGCCGGACTTGGCGAGGCGTGAAGCGTAAGCGAGGAAAACGGCGAGGACGCACGCGATGGCTGCGACGACGAGCGCGAGGCCGAGGCTGTTGGTGAGCAGTTCGAGGAAGGATTGTTGATGCAGCGCATCGCCGGATTTGAGCGTCATCAGCAGGAAGCCGCCGATCGGAATGGCGAAGCCAATCAGGATGGGTACGAGGCACACGATCAGCGCCAGCGCAGCCTGCACGGGCGAAAGCTGCATTCTTACTGACATACGAAGCGATCGTGTACTTGCTTCGCGATTGCCCCGCGATCGCGCCTCGAGCCAGACGAGCAGCGCGACAAAGGCCAGGAGAATTCCGGAGAGTTTCAGGGCGGACGTCTGATCGCCCATCAACAGCCATGACCGGAAGATGCCCGTGGAGAAGGTCGGTATCGCAAAATGGTCTGCGACGCCGAAGTCCGCGAGCGTCTCCATCATCACCAGCACCAGCCCACCGGCGATAGCGGGCCGCGCACTTGGCAGGGCGACACGCCAGAAGGCTGACCAGGGATTGTGGCCGAGTGACCGCGCCGCAAAGAATGTGTCGGCAGCCTGCCGTTCGAAGGCGCGACGGGCGAGCAGATAGACATAGGGGTAAAGCGATAGGCCGAGCACGACTGCTGCGCCGGGCAAATTGCGGATGGAGGGAATGCCCTGCCCCGCTTGCAGAACGGCGATCTCGCGTAACCAAGACTGGACAGGTCCAGACTCGTCGAGAAGGTCTGCGTAGAAATAGGCGAGGATGTAGGCGGGCGCGGCGAGCGGCAGCACCAGAAGGACACCGACCAGTCTTCTCGCTGGGAAGTTGGTCGCGGCCACCAGCCAGGCGCAGCCGACACCGAGGCCGCCAGCGATAATACCGGTTACGATCATGAGTAACGTCGAGTTGAAGACGTATTCAAGCAGGAGCGTTTCCTGCAAATGCTTCCACGCGCCCTGATCGGCCGTGAAAAACGCAGCAAGAATCGCGAAGATCGGCACGCTCATGAGCAGCGCGACGAGAACCGCGCCGAGGGCCCATGCGCCCTCCATGCTTGCCAATCTTTCGCGAATGATTTTCAAAGGCATGGGAGTCCTGTCCGCCGCCGTGGCGAACAAATCAAGCGGGCTTTTGCGTCACAGAGCACAGTTAATGGGTCTTGAGTTCGTCGATGTTCACCACGCCTATGACGGCGTTCGCGTGCTCGGCGGCGTGAGTCTGCTAGCTGAACGCGGGGCCGTGACCTGCCTTGTCGGCGCTTCGGGGAGCGGGAAGACGACCCTGCTTCGCCTCGCAGCAGGGATGCTCAAGGTACAGGCCGGGGAGATCCGGCTTGATGGTCAGCTGGTGGCGAATGTCCAGCGCAGCCCGCCGCCGGAAAAGCGCGACATTGGTCTAGTGTTTCAGGAAGGCGCGCTGTTTCCGCACTTGAGCGTCGCGCAGAATGTCGGCTTCGGCTTGCTTGATGCAACGATGCGCGATGCAAGGGTCGCCGAATTGCTGAGCCTGATTGGGCTATCACAATATGCACGCCGGCGCCCACACGAACTCTCCGGCGGACAGCAACAACGTGTCGCGCTTGCGCGGGCGTTGGCGCCGTCGCCGCGCGTTCTCCTTCTCGATGAACCGTTCGGCAGCCTTGATGCACGCACCCGACGGGAGCTGCGCAATGATGTTCGCGAGATTCTGAACAGCCAGAACACAGTCGCGATCCTCGTCACACATGACCCGGAAGAGGCGATGGAGATGGGCGATCGGATTGTCTATCTGGAGGATGGCCAGATTGTTCAATCTGGCTCAGCAACGACATTCTACGATACGCCGATGACGGCGGAAGTCGCGAGAACATTCTCGATGGCGAATGTTGTCGATGCCGTGATTGGTAGCGAGCGCGTTTCAAGTACGCTCGGTGATTGGCCGCTGGATTGCCTGCGCGACACGCGCACGCCGGCAGGTCATATCCGGCTTGCAGTCCGCCCCGAAGACCTGATCACGACAACGCAGGATGGCGTGGCCGGCGAGGCCACCGTGCTTGGCAGCCGCCGCATGGGGCCGGACACGATAGTGTCGGGACGCACAGCCAGCGGTCAACGCTGGGTCACGCGCCTGAGCCATGCTGACGGGCCAGCAATTGGAGCGGCGGTCAGCCTCGCTCCGGTTACTGGCAGCGTGATGACTTTCACGCCCAATTCAAAGACTGCGTAGAGCAGCTCAGACATCACAGATTTCACGCCCCTCCGCGATCGAAGGCCAAGGTTCAATGATGAAAAACGTTCGACACCTGATTGCGCTCGCCGTCACGCTTGCCATTGCAGCCTGCTCGCAGGGCGAGGCCAACAAGGAAACGGCCGAGGGCGCAGCGAAAGCAGCGACAGGTGCACTCAACGTCTATTCCTCACGTCATTACGATGCTGACCTTCAGCTCTACAAAGCCTTCACCGACGAGACGGGGATCAAGGTCAATCTGATCGAAGCGGATGCGGATGCTCTCATCGCGCGCATCAAGAGCGAGGGCGAGTTCAGCCCCGCTGACATTCTTCTCACCGTCGATGCAGGTCGCCTGTGGCGCGCGGAAGAAGCGAAGATCCTGTCGCCCGTGGATTCGACCATTCTCGCGGAGCGCATTCCGGCAGAATTCAGCCATCCGCAAAAACTCTGGTATGGCTTCTCAACTCGCGCCCGCATCATCATCTACAACAAGGCTGCTGGCCTGCCCGCGCCGCTGGCTGACTATGCCGATCTCGCCAACCCTGCCCACAAGGGCAAGATCTGCATGCGGTCATCTTCGAACATCTACAACGTGTCGCTGCTGGCTTCGGTCATCAGCCATGAGGGCGCGCCTGCAGCAGAAGCGTGGACGAAGGGCGTAGTGGCAAACTTCGCGCGTGGGCCAGAGGGCAATGACACCAGCAATATCGAGTCCGTCGCATCTGGCGTCTGCCCGATCTCGATCGTGAACTCGTATTACCTCGCGCGCTTCATGGCGTCCGAAGACCCAGCGATGCACAAGGTTGCGGAGGGCGTGGCCGTTGTATTCCCGAACCAGGCAGGACGCGGCACGCATGTGAACATCTCCGGTGGCGGCGTGCCGGTGCACGCACCCAACCGCGCCAACGCGGTCAAATTCCTCGAGTTCATGAGCAGCGACACCGCTCAATCGATCCTGACCAACGGCAACCACGAATATCCCGTTGTCGCGGGCGTGGCGCTGGATGCCGCGATCAACAAGCTGGGCACATTCAAGCGTGATGCGCTGGATGTCTCTCAACTGGGCGTCAATCAGACCGAGGCCGTGCAAATCTTCGATCGAGCTGGCTGGAACTAATTACCGCACGTCACGCCAGCGCGATCTAGTTGCGAATTATTCGCAACAATGCATTGTACTTCCGCAACGCTGAATTCCATGGACGGACAAGTCATGAAGCTTCTCAAACGCGACGTGCCGCGCCTTGTCGCGACGACCGCAATGGCGATCGCGATCGGCGCGTGCTCGCCCTCCTCCACCGAAGAGGCTGCTGCTGGCGCGAGCCAATACCCTGCACCGGCGACCGAGGACGTGAAAGCGGTGGCGGCGCATTACGCCGATCTGGCGCTGGCGACGTATAAGGACTCGCTGACCGCGGCGCAGAAGCTCGATGCAGCAATCGATCAACTCGTGAAAACACCGACGAACGACGCGATGTTGGCCGCGCGGCAGGCCTGGCTTGATGCGCGCGTGCCCTATCAGCAGACCGAAGCGCTGCGGTTCGGCAATCCGATTGTCGATGACTGGGAAGGGCGCGTGAATGCATGGCCGCTCGATGAGGGCCTGATCGACTACGTCGCCGCGGAGTATGGCGAAACCGCGCTGGAGAACGAACTTTACACGCTCAATGTCATCGCCAATGCGGCGATCACCATCAATGGCGAGAAGGTCGACGCAACCAACCTCACCCCGGCCTTCCTTTCGGGCACGTTGCAGGAAGCTGACGACGTGGAGGCGAATGTCGCCACCGGCTATCACGCGATCGAGTTCCTGCTGTGGGGGCAGGATCTGAACGGGACAGGCCCCGGAGCGGGCAACCGTCCGGCCAGCGACTATGACGTGAAGAAGTGCACGGGCGGAAACTGCGATCGCCGTATCGCCTACATCCAGGCTGCATCCGAGCTGCTGGTCACCGACCTTGAAGAAATGGTCGGCAACTGGCGCGAAGGCGGCGCGGCGCGTGCGGCCGTCATGGCAAATGATGGCAAGGCGGGGCTGACCGCCATTCTGACGGGAATGGGTTCGCTGTCCTATGGCGAGCTTGCTGGTGAGCGGATGAAACTTGGCTTGCTGCTGCACGATCCCGAGGAAGAGCATGACTGCTTCTCGGACAACACGCACAATTCGCACTTCTACGACCAGCAGGGCATCATCAATGTCTATACGGGCCGCTACAAGCGGACCGATGGCAGCGTGATTGAAGGCCCATCTGTGTCGAGCCTCGCTACGAAGATCGCACCGGAGATCGATAAGGATCTGGTTGCGCGTCTGCGCGAGACGGAAGCTGCGATGACCGCCATGAAGACGCGCGCTGAAACTGTCGAGCGCTATGACCAGATGCTTGCCGAGGGCAACACAGAGGGCGCAGCCGTGCTGCAGAAGGCGATCGACGGCCTGATCACGCAGACGGCCCCGATCGAGCGCCTGATCGCCGCCTTCAATCTGGGAGAAGTTAAACTCGAAGGTTCGGACAGCCTCGACAATCCCGGCGCTGTCTTCCAATAGGCTACGGGCCTGCAGGATAATCGCCGAATTGCCAACGCCTGGAACTCAACCACAACCACCTTCTTCCGGGCCCATGGCGCCGGGCAAGAAGCGCTTGGTTATGTGGGCGGTTATCCTTGCCGAGGTCGCTGTTTTTCTCGTTGTCGTTTATGCCTTCAATCACCTCTTCGCCAAACCGCCCTACGCGCATCGCACTGATCTGACCTCTGAAGAGATCGCGCGGATTGCGGAGACGCTGGCAGCGCCGGTGGACTTCTCGCAGGCGCAGCCATTCGAGATCAATTCGGGCGGCGCCACGACCTCGACGGCCAGCCTCAACGCGAATGCGTTTTCACATCCGTCCAAGAATCTCACGCTTGAAGGGCGTGAGCAGTTCTTTGTCGGCAATGGCCTGTTCCGCAAGCTGTGGGTGTCGCCGCCGTCTTCGACTATCGCGTCGGACGGTCTCGGACCGCTGTTCAATTCGCGTGGTTGCCAGCAATGTCACCTGAAGGATGGGCGAGGACATACGCCGGTTGATGCCAACGACAGCGTCGAGTCCCTGCTCGTTCGCATTTCTGTCCCGCCGTCCACCGAAGAGCACAAACGCCTGCTCGCAGAGTCGATCCTGAAGACAATTCCCGATCCGATGTATGGCGGTCAGATCCAGGACAATGCGGTTGCGGGGCTGCCGGCCGAGGCGAAGGTCACCATCGCCTGGCGCGAAACCGAAGTGCCGCTGAAAGACGAGGCGCCTGTACGTCTGCGTCAGCCAATCCTGTCGCTCGACAATCCGGGTTATGGTCCGTTCTCGCCAGACCTCATGACATCCATTCGCGTCGCGCCGCAGATGATTGGCCTCGGCCTGCTCGATGCCATCCATCCCGGCGACATCTACGCACTGGAAGATCCCGACGACGCTGACAATGATGGAATTTCCGGGCGCGCGCATCGCGTGCGCGATCCTGAGACGGGCAAGATCGTGCTCGGCCGGTTTGGCTGGAAGGCGGCGATGGCGACGCTGAAGGCGCAGAACGCCGACGCGTTCCTCAATGATATGGGGATCTCGTCTCCACTTGCGCGTGCTTCGTTCGGTGAATGCACCGTGCTGCAGACTGCCTGCCGGGCCATGCCCGATGGCGTACAACCGCAGATGGGCGACACTGAGGCTCCCGATCCGATCCTGGAGCTTGTTGCCTTCTATTCGTCCAACCTTGCCGTGCCTGCGCGCAGGAAGGTCGATGCTCCCGAAGTGCTTCGTGGCAAGGCGCTGTTTCACGAAGCGGGCTGCGTGTCGTGTCACCATCCCAACTACGTGACGCGCAAGGATGCAGAGCGACCGGAACACCGCTTTCAGTTAATCTGGCCGTACACCGACCTCCTGCTGCACGACATGGGCGAAGGGCTGGCGGACAATCGCCCGGATGGTCAGGCGAGCGGCCGGGAGTGGCGCACGCCTCCGCTATGGGGGATCGGGCTGACCGATATCGTCTCCGGGCATACCCTGTTCCTGCACGATGGCCGGGCGCGCAACCTGCTTGAGGCGATCCTCTGGCATGGCGGTGAAGCACAATCCGCACGCGACAGGGTTGCCGACATGACCCCTGCACAACGCACCGACATCATTGCTTTCCTGGAGTCGCTATAGTGCGAAGCCTGATCCCTGTTCTTGTTGCGCTCGCGACCTTCTCGGCCTGCACGCAGGAGGAGACGCTGGGACCGCGCGCAGTTGTGCGATCCATCCTTGAACAGCAAGTGATCCCGGATAACAACGCGTTTTCTGCTGCGGCGCGGGAACAGGAGGACGCAGTCAAGGCGCTCTGCACATCTCCGGATACGAAAGGTCTTGAAGCGGCGCGGGATAGTTTCAGAAACCTCGCGCTCAGCTGGTCACGCATCGAATGGTTGAGCTTTGGCCCTGCGCGTGAAGGCAATCGGCGCGAAACATTGTTCTTCTGGCCCGACAATCGCGGCCGCGGCCTGCGTCAGATCGAAGAACTCGCCGCTTCCACGGACGCCAGGCAATTCGAGACGGCGGCTTTCGCCGGCAAGAGCGTCGCCGTCAAAGGCATGCCTGCGCTGGAGTATGTTCTGTTCGGCGTGGGAGCTGACAGTCTCACGACCTCGGGCTCGGTCCGCTGCGCCTACGCCGTCGCGATCGCCGCTTCGGTTCAATCAACCGCGCGTGATTTGGCGAATGCTTGGTCAGCGAAGAATGGCTATCGCGATGTCATGCTGGCGGCGGGGCCTGAAAACGCACAGTACCGCAATCACAAGGAAGCGCTGCAGAAGCTTCTGACTGCCGCCGGTGAACAGATCCAGATCGTGCGCGATCTCAAGCTCAAGCCGCTCCTGCTGGAAAAGAACGGCGCACCAACGCCGATCTCCCCGCCCTTCTCAGATGCCGGCATTCCGTTCGATGCAATAAGCGCCAATGTCGATAGCGCCAGCGCTGTCTTTCTGAAGCACGCATCCAGGTTGCTATCGGAAGAAAGCGCCTATCGGGCGGAGAGCCTGCAGTTCGAAGTCGATACGGCGCGCAACGTGCTCGCCGAGATCGGCAAGCAGAAGCTTCCAGCTGCACAGGTCGCCGCCGATGCTGCGAGCCGGCAGCGCCTGACCTATCTGCTCGTTCCACTGGATGGCGCACACTCACTAATGGCAACTGTATACCCTCCAGCGCTTGGACTGGTGATGGGTTTCAACTCGCTGGACGGGGACTGAGCGATGCAAGCGTCGCGTCGACTTGTTCTCGGAGCGTTGGGTGCACTGCCATTCGTGTCCGCGTGCGGGCATTCGACGGCGATCACGGACACGTCGCGCTATCTTGCCTGCGCCAGAACGCCTGAAGGTACGTTCGCTGCGGTCGTTCTGAACGGCGCCGGCGAAATGCTGTCGACCATTCCGCTTCCCGGACGCGGCCACACGGCTGCAATCTCGCCTGACAAGGCGCATGTGATCGTGTTCGGACGCCGCCCTTCGGAATTCATGGTCGCCATCAATCTCGAAACATCGAAGCCCATCGCCGAGATCCGGTCGCGCGCAGATCGCCGCTTCTATGGTCATGGCTGTTTCTCCGCCGACAGCAAGCTGCTGTACGCGAGCGAGAACGCCTATCAAGAAACCTCGGGCGTTATCGGCGTCTACGATCCGGCTGATGGCTACAAGCGGGTCGGTGAAGTGCCGTCAGGCGGCATTGGTCCGCACCAGTTGATCTTATTGCGAGATGGAAAGACCTTCGCGGTCGCAAATGGCGGCATCGAGACCGATCCCGATTTCCCGCGCGCCAAACTCAATCTCACCACGATGATCTCCAACCTCGCTTATCTCGATGTGGCGACGGGAAAGATTGTCGACTGCGTGGAAGCGCCCCAGGATTTTCATCAACTGTCTCTCCGCCACATCGCGGAAACTGCCGATGGCGCCATCTGGATCGGCGGCCAGTATGAGGGGCTGGCCAGCGACCACGCGCCCTTGATCGCCATTCATCGCCGCGGCGAGGCAGCGCTGGAATTTGCCGGCACGCAGCCGGACAATACCGTCCTCGATAACTATATCGGCTCGCTCGTCAGCAGCGCCGACCACAGCAAGATTGCTCTCACCAGCCCACGCGGCGGCATTCTACAGGTCTGGCACGCGGGTGACAGGAAGCTCCTGACCCAACAATCCATCATGGACGTGTGTGGCGTCAGTCCAGCCGGCAGCGACTTCCTCGCCAGCGACGGCGCGGGTCGCCTCTGGCGGTCATCCGATCTGTTGGCGCTCGAAGAAGGATGGAGCTGGGACAACCACATCGTCCCGCTTTAGGCGGCGCGCTACCGCATCTCTGATGCGTTGCAGACTACGTGCGGCGGTAGCGAAGACAGATGCAAGCAGCGATCAGTCGATAAGCGAGAAGACCCCGACACAAGACGAGATCATGAGCAAAGACGACGCTGTTAGCGCGAGGAAACGCAAGATCACGCCACCTGTCGTCGGCTGAATCCACGATGCTTCCGGAGGTCTCGGACGCTTTGAAGACGGCATGTCGTTCGCGGGGCGCAACATGGCGGCTGGCAATCCTTGATAGTCGATTCAGAAAGGCTCAATGGGCCTTCGGATCATGAACAACCAGAAGAGCCGTGCGTGCGATGATCCAGATATCGAGCCACAGCGACCAGCGCGTGGTGTAATCGATGTCGTGACGGACACGCTCCGCAAGGTCTTCCTTCGTGTTCACAAGCCCGCGCGAACCGCTGACTTGAGCCAGTCCCGTGATGCCGGGACGCGCAACAGTGCGGCGGCGATATTCGGGCACCCAGGCCAGGAACTTCTTGTCATGCGCAAGCGCATGCGGACGCGGGCCCACGATGGACATGTCGCCCAGGAATACGTTGAAGAGCTGGGGCAGTTCATCAAGGCTGGCCTTGCGAAGAATCGCACCGAGCCACGTCACCCTGCTGTCGCCGCGCTTGGCCTGATCGATCGTGTCGCCATCATCGGTGACCGTCATCGTGCGGAATTTGTAGACGAGGAACACCCGGCCGCGATAACCGCCGCGCCGTTGCAGGAAGAGCGCGGGTCCGCGCGATTGCAAAACGATCGCCAGCGCAATTGTGGCCAGCAACGGAGCAAGCATCAGGATGGCCAGGCCGGAAAGCAGAATGTCGAAGGCGCGTTTCACCATGCCGCCTACGGGCTGCCGACGTTCATCGCTTTTCTGATCTGCAGTTCGACGCGCGTGCACAGCCCGGAGCGGCGGCACCTCTACCCAGAGAGCCGATGGGGTATCGATCACGACCGCGCGCCGCCCCTTCGAATTTTTCAAAACCGGCTCGTAAGACATTGTCTTAACGTTCCCCCAAAACACCAACGCGCCGCTACCCTCAGACCGTCTCCGCAGCGACCCCTTCGCGGGTGCACAAATCGCTGGGTTAACTAGGCGTAAATTTTTGAAGCGGCGGTGCGGTTTATCACAAGACGCACCAATTTATCTTGGTTTATGCAGTGCCGCACAAAATCGGGCTGCGTTAGCCAAATTGTCGGGCAGAAATTTCATCAAACGGTCGGTTCGCGAAACAAACACTCGCCCGCCCGGCGAGTCTGCGCCTCAACACGGCCCGTGCTTCTGAATAGCGATTGGGCAGGCTAGCCACCCAAATCCTGGTCAACCTCCTGACGGAGCCTTTTCACGCTCAAAATCTCGATACGCCCGCGCTCGGTACGGATCAGGCCTTTCGCGACCATCCGGCTGAGATTGCGTGTAACCCCCTCACGGGTTGAACCAATCTGGCTGGCAATCGTGGCATGCGTCGGAGCGGGATCGATCAGAACACGATCCTGCGTTGGCCCCGGTCGCGCCAAACGCAGCAATTCAGCCCGAAGCCGCCCATAGACATCGAGCGAAGCAAACTCGTAAACGCGCACGGCATAGTCGGTTGCCGTGTTGGCTAGCGAACGCATCAATTCGCGTGAAAATTCCGGCACTGCTTCTGCCAGGCGCGTCACATCCTGGGCCTGCATCTCGATCAGCATGCCGCCGCAATCCGAGATTAACTGATAATTGCCCGGCCGCCTCTCCGCGTAGATCCAGCGTTCACCGAAATGATCACCCGGCTCGATCTGATGGACGGTGATTGTTGTACCCGAAGGTGTGATCACACCCAGGCGGTACCGACCTGAGAGCGCGAAACACATGCGGTGAGCGAGTTGGTCATCGAGCGAGAGGACATCGCCTTTCTCGACGCGCCGCACCCTCACCAGATTGATCATCTCCGAAACGATTGCATCGGGCAGCTGCTGGAAGAACCGGATTTGTCGCAGAGTCTTGGGGCCAACCGCACGGTAAACGCCGGAGCCGGATACAATTCCGTCGGATACCGACGGAACTTGGCGCTCACTCAGAACAGAATGCTCACTCACTACAGTACAGCCTACTCACCGCGCAGACTCCTACGGCTTGCAAGGCCGGAGCCAGTTATGCGGATCGAATCGTAATAGACGTTTCGCGTTAACTAAAGCGCATTGAGAGATCACTGCCGAGCTGATTCAACTTACACACGAAGCGCCACAATTCGCGATATGCACGAAGCTGATTTGGCGCGGCGGATGACGAGAAAATTATGGCGCAATTACCTTGCGTTCGGAGCACTCGTTCAGTTAGTTTGAATGGCATGGAGCAATATCGGCCCTCTGGCGGATATATGCCTTGGGGTGGTGTGCGTCATGAAGAGTCAGAGTGCGATGAATAGTCCCAACGAAGGAGTTGGGTCGCCGCCAATGAGAGTTGTCGAAGTGAAGAAACCGACGCTCCCCGCAGTTCCTGCAACGGCCACCAATTCGAAACAGTTCATCTCCAAGTTTCGTGTAACGCCGATCTCTTATTCGCGCGCCATCCTCGGCGGGAAGGCATCGGAAGAGGCAGCTTTCGTCGAGAAAATTCAGACCCGCATGGGCAAGGATCTGGATGTCATTCCGGTTGGCCGCGCGCGCGTTGGTCTGCACCTGCTGGCGAAGTACGCGATCCGCAATGGCCGCAAGAAAGTACTGCTGTCACCCTTCACCATTCCTGATGTTGCGAACATGCTGGCGCTCGCGGGCGCCGATCTGAATTTCTTCGACACGAAGCCGAATTCGTCGATGGCCAACGTCGACGAGCTGGTCAAAATGATCGACGCGGATACGGGCTGCGTGTTCATCACCCACTATCACGTCAACGAAGCAGGCACGGCGAAGATTGCCGCGCGCTGCAAGGAAGTCGGCGCGATGCTGTTCGACGATTGCGCTATTGTTTTCGGCGGCAATCAAGGCGGCAAGCCAATCGGGAGCACAACGGACGCTAGCGTGTTCAGTCTGTCGGCCTTCAAGCCGGTGAACTTCTTCTGGGGCGGCTTCATCACCACGCGCGACCGCGAGATGGCTGCGTGGCTGCGCGACGCTGTTGGGCAATGGCCGCGCCTCAAGCTCAAGGTCTATGGCCAACAGGCGAGCAAATGCCTGAAGTACGACATGGTAACGCGGCCCACCGTCTTTCACATGGTCGTCTTCCCGGTCCTGCGTGGTCGCGCCAAACGGCAGAACGCATCGCTCGACTGGATGCGCCGCATTGAGAGCGAGACGATCGACGCGACCCTCGCCTCTCGTCCGCACCTGGCAACCTTCGCCGAGTGGAACAGCAAGCTTGATCTCATGGATCGTTGGCGCCTGAAGCGTCTTGAGATCGCGCGCGTGTATCACCGCATACTCGGCGATCACATGATTGGTGGCGACATCACGCCAGCGCAATTCGAAGAAGGCTCATGGGTGTTCTACCCCATCATGGCGCCCGAAGGCACACGTGACGCCATTCGCAGGGAGATGATGCTCTCCGGCTACGACATCGGGGTGAACTACTACCCCAACGTGCACAAGCACGAGAAGTTCGCGAGCGCGCCTGGTGACACAACGAATGCCGAATACATGGTTGCCAACTCAGTGCATCTGCCGACGCACTTCGGTGTCACGAAGGAATATGCCGAAGCCATTGCAACTCGTCTGGCCGGCGTTCTCGCTCGCGCCTAGGACGGGCACTGCGCGTTGATGGAGCGCGCTTCTCGAGCGTGGCCCGTTTGTATCGCCTTCATGTCGATGGGCGCGTTCCGCGCGATTGCCCGCATTGCGGATAATTATGGGACAGGAGAATGGTTACCGCGCATTTCGCGTGTTAGGAATTCTGCGGGTCTGGGACTGTGCATTTCCTCGCAGTCCGGAGTTAAATCCATGATTATAGTGAGGCGAGCCGCTCCGTTGCTCGCATGTCTTGCACTAGTCGCTGCAGCTTGCGGCGGTGGCGGCTCCAGCGAAACAATCGCTGATCCTGTTTCAGCTGCTCCACTTCCGCCATCTCCAGCTCCCCCCTCGCCGCCGGCCCCGTCGCCACCTGCATCGCCTGTGTCGCCTGCGTCGCCACCGGCCTCGCCCAGCACGGTCTCCAACCCCAATGGACCGTGTCTAACCGTCAATGGCGCTAACAACCGCGTCATCGAGAACATGACACTCGGCCCATGTGGCGGCGCCGGGATCGAGATCCTGAACAGTACGAACGTCGTGCTGCGCAATGTGAAGATCCGCGACACGCGTGAACCGGGTATCTTCATCAACGGATCGACGTCAGTTGATATCAGCGAAAGCAACATCACCAACGCAGCGAGCGGCGTCTATGCCGTCAGCTCGAGCGGCATCAAGGTCCAATGCAGCAGCATTGTAAATCCACAGGGGCCCATGCCCCGCGGCCAGTTTGTGCAGTTCGACAAAGTGGTCGGCGGAGAGAACCTGGTCAGTTGCAATTCCGGCCTTAACGAGCTGGGCAAAGGTATACCCGAAGACCAGATCAACCTTTACCAGTCACGTGGGACCGCTGCCGCTCCGATATCGATCACGAACAACCTGTTGCAAGGCGGAGGCCCCAGCAAATCCGGTGGCGGCATCATGCTTGGCGACAGCGGTGGCCAATATCAGGTTGCGCGCGGCAACGTGCTGGTGGACCCAGGCCAGTATGGCATCGCCGTAGCGGGCGGGACCAACATCACGATCGACCGCAATCAGGTCTATGGACGCCAGCAGTCGTTCACCAACGTCGGCATCTATGTCTGGAACCAGTACTCGTCCGCTTGCAGCGCTATCACTGTCACCAACAACCAGGTGAACTGGCGCAACAGCTCCGGCGGCGCCAACAACTGGTGGGATGGCGGCAATTGCGGCTCGCTCTCGGGCATCTCGACCAACACCTTCGGCGCAGCAATCACGGAAACGATTGCGAGATTGCTACCGCCGACAGAGTGCTCGTGCGTGACGTACGGCCGTAGATAGAGAAGACGACCGTGCATTTCCCCGACCCGCCACGAGGCTGGGGAAATGCGCGGTGTCGCGCTCCCGCCAATAATCTGAATGTGTGAGCGAGCACGCCTGACGGCATGCTTAACGGGTACTTGCCAGGCGTCTGGCTGGACCAGCAACACCCGCGAAAGCCCCTGCGCAATTTGAGGTTTGCGCGAACCTGATCGCGCAAATAAACCATCGCGACACTATTTTGTGCCTTAACATTACGCACGATTTCTCTGCGGCGTCGGATACGGCGCGAGTGCTTTTTCGTAAATTCTCCTGCGCTCCGTCCCGCTGTTGGCGCAAGGTCAATTCGAGGTTAGTGCAACAGCGCACAGTGTTTGGGGATTACGGATGACTAAGACCGCGTTGATTACCGGCGCCACTGGACAGGACGGAGCGCACCTTTCGCAACTCCTTCTGTCGAAGGGCTACACGGTGCATGGCGTCAAGCGCCGCGCCTCGTCCTTCAACACGCAGCGCGTGGACGGGCTCTATCGCGACCCGCACGAAGAGAAGACAAACTTCTTCCTTCACTACGGCGATATGACAGACTCGACCAACCTCATCCGCCTTGTTCAGGAAACGCAGCCTGACGAGATCTACAACCTCGCCGCTCAATCACACGTTCAGGTCTCCTTCGAGACACCGGAATACACCGCCAACGCCGACGCGATGGGCACGCTTCGTCTGCTCGAAGCCCTGCGCATTCTCGATCGCGGCAAGAAGACCCGCTTCTACCAGGCATCGACTTCAGAACTGTACGGCAAGGTCCAGGAAGTTCCGCAGCGCGAAACCACACCCTTCTACCCGCGCTCGCCCTACGGCGTCGCCAAGCTCTACGGCTACTGGATCACGGTGAACTACCGCGAGGCCTATGGCTATCACGCTTCGAACGGCATCCTGTTCAACCACGAAGGTCCGCTGCGCGGCGAAACGTTCGTCACGCGCAAGATCACGCGCGCTGTTTCCGCCATCAAGCTCGGCTTCCAGAAGCGCCTCTACATGGGCAACATCGACGCCCTGCGCGACTGGGGTCACGCACGCGACTACGTCGAAGGCATGTGGCGCATCGTCCAGCACGATACCCCGGATGACTACGTCCTCGCCACTGGCGAGATGCACTCGGTTCGCGAATTCATCGAACTGGCCTTCAAATACGTCGGCATCGATGTCGAATGGAAAGGTCAGGGCGTCGACGAGAAGGGCTACAACGCCAGCACCGGCGATGTGATTGTCGAGATCGATCCGAAATACTTCCGTCCCGCCGAAGTTGAGCAATTGCTCGGCGACCCCACGAAAGCGCGCAATGTGCTTGGCTGGAAACACACCGTCACCTTCCCTGAGCTGGTGAAGGAAATGGTGGAATCCGATCTCAAATTGGTCCCGCAAGAACAAGGTCGCCGTGACCGGAATGACTGACACCTATTCACTCAAAGGCAAACGCGTCTGGGTACCCGGCCATCGTGGAATGGTCGGGTCCGCCATCGTTCGGCGGCTTGAACGTGAAGAACCGGCTGCCGTGCTGACCGCAACACGGCGGGAAGTGAATCTCACACGCCAGGCAGACGTCGAGCGCTGGGTGCAGGACAACAAGCCTGAGGCAGTATTCGTTCCTGCAGCCAAGGTCGGCGGCATTCTCGCCAACGACACGCAGCCAGCCGAATTTCTGTACGACAACCTCATGATCGAGGCGAACATCATCCACGCCGCATACAAAGCCGGTGTCGAGAAGATGGTGTTCCTGGGATCGTCGTGCATCTACCCAAAGATGGCGCCGCAGCCGATCGAGGAGTCTTCACTCCTGACCGGACCGCTGGAGTCCACAAACGAGTGGTATGCCATCGCGAAGATTGCCGGCATCAAGCTCTGCCAAGCCTATCGCAGACAGTACGGCGCGAATTTCGTTTCCGCGATGCCCACCAACCTCTACGGCCCCGGCGACAATTTCGATCTCAACTCGTCGCACGTCGTGCCCGCCCTGCTCCGCAAGGCGCACGAAGCAAAGGTTCGTGGCGACAAGAGCATGGAGATCTGGGGCACAGGCACGCCGCGCCGCGAATTCCTGCATGTCGATGACTGTGCGGACGCCATCGTCTTCCTGATGAAGAACTATGATGGCTTCGAGCATGTCAACGTCGGCTCTGGTGAGGACATCACCATCGAAGAGCTTGCACGTCAGGTCATGAGGACTGTCGGGTTCAAGGGCGATCTTACCAAAGATCTCTCCAAGCCGGACGGGACGCCGCGCAAGCTGATGTCAGCTGACAAGCTTCGCCGCCTTGGATGGTCGCCAGCCATTGGACTGGAAGAGGGACTCGAAGAGTCCTATCAATATTGGCTGGCCCACGGCGGCTCCAACGATCGTCGCGACCAGGTCGCGTAAGCACCTTCAGCAACGCTGCCGGTTTCGTCTCGGTCAGATTTGCTGCTGCTGAGCCGCAAGAGCGAGCCGCGCACGCGCTGCTCTTTACTCCAGACCAATCCTCCAGCCCGCCAAGCGAATGGCCGGGGCCGCAGAGGTCAGCACTGCTCCGTCAACACCAATGATGGTCAGAGCTGAAAACTGCTATGCGTCAGACGTGATCAGCAGCAGCACGCTTGGAAGCGCTGCGCTGCTGATGACTCGCTACAAGTCTATGCGTCAGGCCACTTCCAGCGTCGGCGCTTGAACTTTCGCCGCAGCCAGGTGATCGGCCATGCGATGCGCAAGTGCTGCGATGGTAATCGTCGGGAAGTTCGCACCGAAGGTCGGGAAGACCGAGCTGCCGGCGACATAAAGGTTCGACATCCCGTGCACGAGGCCGTTGCGATCGACCACGCCCTGCCGGGGCGAGTCGTGCATGCGTGTCGTGCCCATGTGGTGCCAGCAGCCGAGGTTGTAGATCGGCGAGGTCGGAAGGTCGGGTAGGCCCGTCTTCTCAAACGGCTCTGGCAGAGTGATCTCTGCAATACCAGCCTGCTTTAGCTCGTCTGCAAAGATCGCAGCCGTGCGGTCCCACGTGCGCATGTCGCGATCTGTCAGGCGCCAATCAACGTTCACGCGGCGAAGACCCAGCGCATCGCGATCAGCACCGAGGGTCACACGGCTGTGGTAGTTGGGCGCCGGTTCTAGAACGATCTGGAGCTGAACCTTGCGGATCAGCGCAGCTGGTTGGAATTGGCGCGCCGCCGCGAAGCTCAATGTCGAGAAGGGTTGGGTCGCCATCGTACCCACATCCTTCCAGAAGTTGGCGCCCGGCTCATGCTTGCCGTGAATGCGCTGCTTCATGCGGATCAGCGCTTCGGAACCCTCCGAGCCTTCACCCGCGAAGATGGATGTGAACCAGACCTGCGCGTTCTGAATTCCCTCACGCTCATGCAGCTTGTGATCGAGCGAGAACTGCGACGAGACGTATGTGCCGCCAGCCGACACGGCCTTGTTCAGATAGTGGAACTTGATGTCGTAGAGCTTGTTGCGCTGCCACTGCGGATTCAGTTTGACGTCGCCCAGCGTCAGGCGCGGGTGATCCGTGAAATAGCGACCAACCAGATCATTGTCGTTGCCGAGGCCGTTGGGCCGAACGGTGTTCGACGAAAGCAGAAGGCGCGGATTCTCGATCCCGCCGCTTGCCAGCACAAACGTTTCCGCCGCAACCGTGAAGTTCTTTCCGGTCAGCGTCTTGATCTTGATCTGCTGAACTGTCTTCGCCGTCGGATCGGTCTGGAGATCGACCGCATTGGCGAACAAAAGCACGCGTACGTTTTTCGCGTTGTGCAGCGTGTCGCGATGCACAGAGCCCATCCGCGACGGGTTGGAGAACTGGGAAAGGATGTCGTGCACCCGCCCCGTCGGAAGCGGATAGCGCTTCACGTCCGCGCGGCCGATTTTGTTGACCCAATGGTCGATGTCGTAGTTGTAGGGACCCAGCTTCAGCGTCTCGTGCGCACGTTCATAGAACGGCTCGAGCGTCGCGCGATCGAAGGGCCAACCACTGTCCGGCACCCAGCTGCGCGCTTGCATGTCGTATTCGCGCATGGGGCCACACCAGCCACCCCAGCAATTGCTGCTGCCGCCAAGGAATCGGCTGCGGCAACCGTCGCCGAATACGTAGGGCAGTCCAACGTTCTCGCCGCGATAGAGATCCCGCGTTTCGTCGTCAGCAGCATGGCCACCGCTTTCAAGGACGATCGTGTCGATCCCGGCCTTCTCGAGACCCAGCGCCAGCGTAATTCCCGCTACGCCGCCGCCAACCACACACACCTTTGACCGAAGCGTTACGCCGCTTTCCAGCGTTCTTGCGTCGATAAACACGTAACCAACCTCCCAAGCGCGGCGAGCGCCGTCCGTCAACCTTGCTAAAAAAGAGGCGCCCGTTCCCCCAAGCGCCAGCCAACCCAGTAACGCAGATGTACCTAACAGCCACGTTAACAAAAGATGCTTCGCAAAACGCGCGAAATTTCGCTCGCCCGTTAAACGAAATCGCCATGAGCTCACTGTATCATCTTGAGCTACTATCCAGAAAGTTCTGGAAGTTCTCTTCATGGGCACATTCGGCGGAATAGCTTCCTATCACGAGAAACTACTTTGTACGGCGCCCCTGAGCGAATATTTGTAGACGAGCATCGACCGTGCGACTGTTGTCGGAAACGCTAGCGTGTCCAGGCGGTCAATCAGTCCCGGGAACGGACAGACATGATCAAGAACTTCCTCATTGGCCTGGCTTTGCTGACAGCGTCGCTGGGCAGCCTGACAGCATGCCAGACGACCGGCGCACCCGCCGGCGAGATCGTGAGCGACCAGCCGCCGCAGGTCATGCGGGCTGAAGACTATCGCCTTGGGCCTGGCGATGACGTTCGCATCACTGTCTTCGGCCAGGACAACCTGACCGGCCGCTTTGTTGTCACCCCCCAGGGCAGCGTTTCCTATCCATTGATCGGCGAAGTGACGGCGTCCGGCCTCACTATTACGGAGCTGAACAAGCTCATCACCGAACGCCTGCAGGCTGGTTATGTCCTCCAGCCGCGCGTTTCGATCGAGATGGCTACGTACCGTCCCTTCTACATTCTCGGAGAAGTCGGCCGGCCGGGCACGTACCCCTTCTCTGCCGGTCTTACGGTTATGAATGCAGTCGCAACGGCGGGCGGGTTCTCGTATCGGGCGAATTCACAGGTCGTTTACATCAAGCACGGGAATGAAACGTTCGAGCGTCGCTACGCCCTAACGAGTTCGACCTCGGTGCAGCCCGGAGACACTGTGCGCATTTCAGAACGTACCTTCTGAAACCATCCGCATGTGACGAAAATCACAAGGCGTCATTGGTTTAAACGTTAATCATTTCTTAAGCACGCGGATCAGGCGGCTTTGACGACTGCACAAGAGTTGAATGGGTCATTCCGAAGCGCTGTTGAGGGCGAACGACGCGGCCTCAGCATTGCATCTAGCGTAGAGTATGTAGGGTAAAGGGTGGGTGATATGGGGCTGTCTGTGGAAAGTGAGGGACCGCGTCCTGGGTTACTTGCGCCTATTCGCGAAGTAATGATCTCCCGGCCAGAGGCCAGGGAAGAGCCCCTGTTCCAGCCTCCGCGGGAGCGGACGTTCCGGGATTACCTCTCGTCCCTCTTACTACGCGTACCATTAATGCTGATGGTGGGTGGGGCTGTTGCCGCCATCGTGTTCGGCATCTTCCTCATTCAGCCCAAAAGCTACACCGCAACGGCGGTGATCATCGTTGCGCCGGGGCAGAACCAGATCCTCGCGCAAACGCCGGCGATTGCTGCCGTTTCACCCGATAACGCAATGGTGGACAGCCAGGTCGAGGTGATGCGCTCGCCTGACCTGCTGCAGGAACTCGTTCAATATCTCGAGCTCGACAAGAACCCGGTCTGGAACCCGGAACTCCGCCCGAAGAGCGGCGGACTGTTCTCGTTCCTCTCCCCCGCTCCGGCGACCGCCAAGACGACATCCGCGACAGCCTCGGCTGATCCGCTCGACGTGGAGATCGCTGAAACGCCGGTCATCACCGAGCTGTCGGACGCGCTCGATGTGCGCCGCCGCGGACTGACGAACGTGATCGACATCAACGTCTCTTCGCCGGACCCGAAAGAGGCCTCGCGCGTCGCCAACGGCATGATCAATGTGTTCCGCACGTCGGGCCACAATGAGCAACTCAAGGACTCGACCCGGAATTCCGATTGGCTTGCCAAGCGCCTTGAAGAACTTCGCAGCAACGTTGTTGCGGCCGAAGAAGCTTCGCAGGCCTACCGTGTCAGCTCCGGCCTGATCAGCGCAGGCGGCTCCTCGCTTACCGAAAGCCAGGTCTCCGAACTTCAGGCCAGCGTGCTTCAAGCGCGTGCGGACGTCGCCGAGAAACGCGCTCGCTACGAACAAGTCGAAGACATGGTCAGGAGCGGCGGCAATGCCGAAACTCTTGCCGGCGCTCTCAACTCCGAAGTTATTCGCGATATGCGCCAACGCGAGGGCGAACTGGCCCGCCGTCAGACCGAACGCGAAAACACGCTCGGCGCGCTCCACCCTGACCTGGTCAATGGCCGCGCCGAACTCGACAGCATTCGCGCCCAAATCCAGAACGAAGTTTCACGCATTCAGTCGAGCCTGCGTAACGAGTACGAGATTTCGCGTACCCGCCTGCGGACGCTCGAAGGCGACCTTGGTGGTCAACAGCGCAAGCTGGCAGACAACAACATCTCCCAGGTGCGTCTGAACGAGCTGGAACGTAACGCATCCGTCGCCCGTGGCGTCTATGAGGACTTCCTCAAGCGGTCGCACGAGCTCGGCGAGCAAGACGAGCTTCAGCCCAGCGACATCCGCGTTGTGGCCAAAGCCACGCCGCCAATCAAACCGTCGTCGCCGAACCTGCTGCTCGGCGCCGCGCTGTCGATCGTGCTGGGCGCCCTCATCGGCATCGGCCTCGCTGTCGTGCTTGAGTGGCTCGATGACGGTCTTCGCAGTGGTGAGGACGTTGAACGCAAGATCGGCGCGCCTTCGCTGGCTTCGATCCCTGCGATCAAGAAAAGCCAGCTTCGCCTGCTCTCGGCCTCCCAGCGCCATCCGGCCGGGTATGTCGTGGCCAAGCCGATGTCGAGCGTAGCGGAGGCCTTCCGAGTTCTGCGTATGGCGATCAGCTATGCAACCGCCGATCGGCCCTGCAAAGTCGTGGCGATTTCGTCCGCCCTGCCGGGTGACGGCAAGACGACGACCGCTCTCTGCCTGGCCCGCGTCGCCGCACTGTCCAGCCTGCGCGTTCTGCTGATCGATTGCGATCTGCGCCGCCGTTCGCTGAACAGCCTGCTGGATATCTCGCCGCAGCATGGCCTGGTTGAAGTGCTGAACGGCACGATCAACTGGCGCGACGTGATCGGCAAGGACGAAGCTAGCGGCGCGACCGTTCTGCCGCTGGCGGAAGAACCCGCTACGATCCGCGACATGTTCTCGACGCCGATGATGGCAAACCTGCTCGACGAGCTACGTCCGCTGTACGACCTGATCATCCTCGACTGCCCACCCGTTCTGGCAATCGCCGAGTCTCGCGTCCTGTCGATGCTCGCCGACGGCACCGTCATCGTGGCCCGCGCCGGCAAGACCAGCGCGAAAGCCGTCGATGCCGTGCTGGATCAGCTGAGTGCAGTTGGTTCGGGTGTGATCGGGATCATCCTCAACTGCGTTGAGGTCAAATCCGCTGGCCGCTCGTCCTTCAAGGAAGCGCTCTACTACATGGACTCGCGCAAGGGCTATTATCAGGAATAGCTCTGATCGACCTGCCCAGGGTCGGGAACGCCACAGCTACACCAAGCCCAGGCGTTACCCGATCCGGACAGGATCGCATCGCGACGATGCTTCGCGACGTCGAGATTCTTCAGTTATTCGGGCAGCAGCTTCTAGGCTGGCGTGGGCGCAGTGACTTCGCGCGCGGCAACATTGCCCGACGCGGCATTCCGCGCTCGCAGGGCATCCTGATAGATACCTTCCAGCTGGCGCAGGTTGGCGCTGGGATTGTATTTCTGTTCGAACGCTTGGCGCGCGCCCTTCCCCAGATCCGCAAAGCCAACTGATGCGCGAAGCGCGTGTACCTTGGCCGCAAGGTCGTCTGAATTGCCCGGCTCGAACAACGCGCCCGTCGATGGCTCGACGATTTCGGTCAGGCTGCCAATTCGCGAGGCGATTACGGGCAGGCCCGCTGCGTATGCTTCGACCGCAGTCATCGGGAAGCCTTCATACCAGATCGACGGCATGAGCAGGACTTCGGCCTCGAGCATATGCTGACGTACGGCTTCACCCGAAACGCCGCCCTTGAACGTCACGTTGGACGGCGCCATCGCTTCGAGCGTTGCGCGCTCCGGCCCGTCACCAAGCACCGTGAGCTGCATGTCCGGGATTTTCGCCCACGCCTTCATCAGGACGTCGACGCCCTTTTCCACCGACAACCGACCGACGAACAACGCTCCGCTGCGGGCGTGAATTCCAGGAGCCGATGCATCGCGAATTGAGTTGGGCTTCACCGCAATCTTGTCGGCGGGCAAGCCGCCCTCGATGAACTTGCTACGTGCGAACTGGGTCAGTGCGATGAAGCGATCAACGTGCTTCTTCCACGTGCCGTGCTGTTCCGCCCGGTGCTGCATACGCACCAACGCCACCGAACCGGGAGCCGATCCGCGATAGCAGCGATGCACCGCGCCCCAGATCCGCGAGCTGGTGATGCACTTCTCACAGACAGCGCCTTCGCGGAGGAACTGCGCGCCCGCGCAAAGCAGCCTGTAATTGTGCAGCGTCTGCACGACCGCAGCGCCCGCCTCTCGGGCGCCCTCATGAACAGCCGGCGTCATCAGCGGGAAGAAATTGTGAACGTGGACAACCTCTGCGCCCGTGCGACGGACCAGATCCGCCGCCCACTGCTTTCTGGCGGGATCGTAGGGCGTCAGGAGAAAGGCGCGAGCCTTTGCAGCTGCGCCCTGGATAGCGTCATTGGTCACCTTCTCGACGATGACCTCGTGACCAGCGTCACGCAGCATCTCGCTCTCGGCGGCCACGACCGTGTCTTCACCACCAGCGCGCTGGTAGGCGTTGTGCAGGATGAGAATTCTCATCGCCGAATAGGCCCCTTCCAGCGCGGGAACTTGCCGGGGATGCGGCGCGGCACAAGCCGATGCGGCTCCGGCTTTTCGCCTGAGGGATTGGCGCCCGTGCGCAGGTATTCCAGCGTCGCCAGCACTGCGGACACGCCGATATAGATGTTGGTGGAGACCATTGCCGGGTTCAGCGCCAGGGACAGATACATCAGGATCGCAAGCGCGGCGGAAAGCGGAACATTGGTTCCGGTCACCTTGCGGTCGACGATAGAATAGCGCCCGATCCAGGCAAGGAACAGCACGAGGCCGCCAAGACCCATGCGCAGCGCCGCATCATAGAAAGCCGAGTGCGTCGATACGAACATGCGTGTTGGATCGCGCTGATCGAGGAGAACCCAGTCGCGCGCGATAGAATTGAACTGGTTGGAAATGTATTCGGTTCCGAACCCGACACCGAGGCCGTTCGTCTGTATCACCGCGGCGGTTGCGTCTCGCCACATCACAGCACGCACGCCCGAGTTGGCATCGAGCTGATAGACCTCAAGCGGAAATTCCTTCGCGATCAGCAGGACCGCGATGAGCATCACGCCGATGATCAACGGCGCAAACCGCATCTTGTTGAAAACACGCAGGCCGCCCGCGCAAAGGGCAGCGGCCAGGTTCGTGACCGTTGGGCAGACGACCGCGATCGCAAGAATGATGGCGAGGTCAACGAAGATCGGCCGCTTCCGCGACAACGCGAAGATGTAGAGCAACACGAACAGCGGAAAATTGATGTTGTTGACGCCGTACAGAAGAATGTCGCGCTGCCATTCGCGCTCCTGGCTGATCACCAGCGCAATACGGGAGAGGATGTACCATGCGATCGCGAGCAGGAATGCGTGCCGCCAGATGAATGCGCCGTACTTCTGAAGGAACACGTAGAAGGACGTCGTGATGATCGGGATGATCAGGACGTATGACCACTGCCTCACGGCAGCGCCATTGTCGTAGAAGATCGTCCATGCCGGCGGCAGCATGTCCGTCATCGACAGAAGCAGCCACACGGTTGCAAGGATTGCGAACAGGATCTGCGCCAGCGGCATCACCAGCCGCCCATACATCAGCACCGAGCCCATCGCCCCTGCCAGGGCCACGAACAGCAGCCCCTCACTGACAACACGCGTCAGGGGGAACACCATGCAGTAGACAATGAGCGGAATGGCGCTCAGCGCCCCGACCGTCAGGCGCCAATTCTCGATCCCGGTCGTCCGGCCCTGCGCCTGTGTAAGGCGGGGCTGGCGCGGCAGAATGCGCCGACGGGGGATAGCTCCGGAAGATGAATCAGGCGGGTTCACGGGCGCTCTCAATGGCATGCTTTGCCAGGAAGCCACGGTATGTCAGCTGAAGGTAAACCATCATGATTGCCTGACCGACAAGATAACCGGCAATTGCGCCATGCAGGCCAAACCATTGCGCCAACGGGTAGGAAGTCGCCAGCGTCCACAGGGCGGCGAGGATATAGCCCTGGAAATCGATGTGGGTCTTCTCGGCAGCCTGGTAAGCAAAGCGCAGCGGATTGCTGGCCGCCAGCAGGATGAACGACAGCGCCAGTTCCCAGACGGCGTAACCGTAGCCGTTGTACTCAGGCCCGAACACCAGCGTCAGCCAGAAGTCGCCCGGCGCGCCCAGCGCCACCGACGCTGCAATCGTTACGACGAGGCCAATAACGGTCATCATGGTGACGAAACGCTTCAGGCCGGTAACACCTTCATTGTGCAGCGTGCGCGCGGCGGTCGGCGGACCGAAGCCTTCGGCCGCCTGGAAGAACAGGTTGGTAACCGACATCAGGCTTTGCGCGGCGCGAATGGCGCCGACAGCAGCTGTACCAAGCACAGCACCCGCAGCCACGGCGAAGAAGTTCGACGTGATCCACATCAGCAATGCCGAGCCGGTCAGCCAGCGTGACACGCGAAGGTGCCGTTTGGTGATTTCAACGAAACGCGCACGGGCGCCGCGCATACGCGGAGCCGACGGCCAGAGCACGAACGCCCCTAGAGCAGCCGTGGCCGCGATGAGATAAAGCACGCCGCCGGAATCAACGTGGTGTTCGGTCAACAGCATCACGCCCAGCAGGGCCGCAATCAGGCCGCCATAGCGCAGGCAATCGCTGATCAGGATGCGCTGAGGCTTGTTGATGGTGGCGTTATAGCGGCGCAGGAATTCGTGCATCTGCGTAATCAGCACAGCCACGAACAGCGGCAACGCAAGGCTTTCCGCCTCGGCGCCTAGCCCCATTCTCGCAGCAAGCAAGCATCCCAGATATGTCAGAACCGCAGAGGCGGCCGCCCAGATGAACTGGTGCACCATCACGACGGCAAAGTAGCCCGGAGCCTCGGCTTCGGTTTGCTTCGGCCCGATGCTCATCATCGGAAGCAGGATCAGCGCGGACTGCAGGCTCTGGACGAACTGCACCATGATCCAGGCAAGCGAGAAGATCCCGAAGACCTCAATGCCCAGAAAACGCGCCACGATCGCGCTGGTCAGGAAGTTGGCCCCTGACACAACGATCTGGTCGATCAGGAAATAGTTGTACGATCCGGATCGCTTACCCAGCGATCGGCCTTGCAGCATGATCTTCGAAATCGCTGCGCGAATCTGCGACACGGTCAGCCCTTCGCGCCCATAAAGGAAAGCATCAGGCGAAATACGAACTGTGGGCCCTGCACGAGGTAACGCTTCCACAGACGCTTGGGCTCTGAGCAGAGACGGTAGAGCCACTCCAATCCGGACTTCTGCATCCATGTCGGCGCGCGGGAAACGGCGCCGGAGTGGAAATCGAAGGCGGCCCCTACTCCGAGCATGGTGCAGTGGACCAGCGGCTGCAGATCACGCATCAGGAATTCCTGCTTGGGCGAGGAAATCCCGATCCAGACCACGTCGGCCCCGCTTGCATTCATTTCAGCCGCCACCTCGGACAGTTCAGCACCGGTCAACGGACGGAAGGGCGGACAGCCCAGGCCCACTACCTGAAGCTTCGGGAACCGTTTCACGAAGCTGTCGCGCAGTGTTTCCGCCACGCCGGGCTTGCCGCCGTAGAAGTAGTGTTTGAGGCCGGAAGCTTCAGAATCGCTTAATACGCGATTCATGAGGTCCGGACCGCACGTGCGCGAAACCGGCTTTCCCTTCAATTTTCCCAACCAAACCAATGGCATACCGTCCGGCGTCACCATTGCGGCGCGCTTGTGCAGTTCCATCAGTTCCGGATTATCCACGGTGGCCATCAGACCAGCGACTTCGCGGATGAATACAAAGCGGCCCCGGTCGTCGCGCGCCCAGCGGTGAATGCGCGCCGAAGCATCGTCGAGCGAGGTTATGCTGATCGGAACGCCGAGTACCGTATAGGTATCGGGGCTATCGCTGGAAAGCGGCGGCGCCTCCGGCGTTCCACCGCGAACAGGCTCTGAAAGCGACGCGTCAACGCGTTGGGAGGCCTGAGCCCGGTCCCGAATATAGTTGGCCATGTACTAACGCCCCGTCCACGCACGCCGTTGTTGCCAAGCAAAAATGCCTCGCAGCAAGCAACATGCCCAGCGGCTAGCCCACCCTGCTGACACGAGACCGCCGCGTGTTCGCAACTGCGGCACGCCGTTAGCTACATGTTTGAAGGGGAAGCCTTTCGCTCACGAAATTCTGCAGCAAATATAGACTTTGGCTGACGTTGGGTTTTGTGCGTTTTGTCACCGACCCATGCTTTTGACGGCTCGGTTGCTGCGTTCCGACGCCCCCAAACGTGTGGCCGGAGAGGGCTACCGTAACCGTTCTCCCAAAACGGGAAATCGCCTTTTTCGGCACACCTATCGAGAACGGCTCTGCCGGATTTCCCGTTCACCACGCTTCGCGATCGAGTGGTTAACACAGGTTATTCCACACGGAGAATGCAGCGGCGCGAATGACGCTGTCGGCGACATCAAGCCCTATCGCGGCTGCAGACGGCGGCACGATCCCGGTCGGCGTCGAAATCGATAGCGTCAACCTCCCGCCCTACGTGACAGAAGCAGCCGCGCCGGAGTCAAACCCCACGACGTGATCTTCTGGCAGAACGCCGACCACAAGGTTGTGCGGCAAGAAGACTGGAAGCTGCAGGTGTCCGAAAAACCTGCGAAGACCTGACGCCTCATTCGCCCGCCAGCATGCAATCAACGGCGAAGCCAGCGTTTGGCTGCTGCGCGCGCGTTCGGACGCGTCCTGTCTCCGCGGCGCCATTCACTTCGCCAAACAAGCGTTTGAGGGACCTCCTCGCCTTCTCGGTATTTCACGACCCGGTGAGCCGCGAGAATAAGTCACGTCGATTGACCCGAGGTCCGGTGATGTGCGCCGCAACGTAGCGCCCATCGCGACACGTTCAGACCCGCAACATACTGCTCAGTTTGATCGACTGCATTTCGCTCGCAACGAAATCACGCGCTCACGAAACGCTCACGACGCGGCGTGCATCACATCGCGCATGAGCGCGCCACAGCGCCTAGACAAACCAAGGCGAAAGAGGCCCCTTTTTTCCAAACAAACAGCCGTTGGCATCGACCAACGGCAAAGGGGAGGACTCATGAAAGCCTACATCAGACGCACTGCGTCCGTGATCGCGCTTGCCTTTGTGGCAGGGTCGGGCGCGGCCTTCGCACAAGAAGCAACCGACGCACCTTCCGGGCCGGAAACGATCCAGGCGTCACAACCCGTCGACAACACGCCAACCGACAAGGTGACGATCACAGGCTCGCGCCTCGCCAGCGGCGCAGATGCTCCAACGCCGGTGACCGCCGTATCGACCGACGCGATCAACCAGATCGCACTCCCGAACATCGCCGACGCACTGGTCCAGCTGCCGGCCATGCGCACATCAGTTACATCAGCCAAAGGCGGCCAAGGCCTGACCATCGGATCGCAGCTCAACCTGCGTAACATCGGCTCGTTCCGCACCCTCGTGCTGGTCGATGGCAAGCGCTTTGTCTCGACCGCGCCATTCGGCGCCGGCCAGAGCATCGCGGTGAACATCGACGCGATCCCGCAAGGCCTTATCCGGCAGGTCGATACGGTCACCGGCGGCGCTTCGGCTGCCTATGGATCAGACGCTGTCGCAGGCGTTGTGAACTTCATTCTCGACCACGAGTTCGAAGGCATCAAGGCAGAAGTCATCTACGGCCAGACGCAGCGTCGTGACGGCGTCCGCTATGGCGGCGAGCTGGATTTCGGCGGCAAGTTTGACGATGGCCGCGGCCACATCCTCGCGAGCCTTGAATACAATCGCGACGAAGGCATCCAGAACGACGAGTACGGCTATAGCGGCGCGCGTGACTGGCAGAACTCTGCGCTCGGCCGCGAAGCCCGCGGCGCCGATCTCGCGATTGTCGATGGGGCGCTCTTCCCGATGCAGCCTCTGAACGGCCTCATCCTCGGGTGCCGTACCGCAACGACAGCGCTGAACTACACGAATTGCCCGGTCTTCGGCACCAGCTTCAACGATGCCGGCACCGCAACGCAGGCCTACAATTTCGGCACGCGCGCCACTCAGCCGACAGCCACCTCCCCCGGCTCCACTTTCGCCATTGGCGGCGATGGCTACAATCCGGGTCCACAATCGCTGCTGTCCACGCCGACCATCCGCAACTCGATGTTCGTGCGCGCCGATTACGACTTCACCGACAAGCTGAACGTCTATGTCGAGGCAAACTCCGCGCGCACCAAATCGCGCTCCGAAGCAGGCTCGGGCACATCGACCTTCGCCAATGCAAACCCGCTGGGCTTCACGCTCGCGCGCAACTACGCCTATCTGCCGGCCAACCTCGCCGCGCAGATGGATACATTCGGCCTCACCTCGATCAGCCTGCAGAAGTACTTCAACTTCAACGTCAAGCAGACGTTCGAGAGCCGCACCAACCGCATCGTCACGGGCGCGACCTATGACTTCGACGACAACTGGACGGGCGACATCTACTACACGTACGGCGAAACCAAGAGCCAGATGACGCTGAACGACTTCAGCGACACGATCGCCATGGCGAACTCACTGACCGCCGTTCGCGATCCTCTCACCGGCGTCGTCACCTGCGCCACGGGCGGACAATACTGCGTACCGTGGAACGTGTTCGGCCGCACGCCGCTCACGGACACGCAAAGCAAATACATCAACCCGCAAAACCAGTACTTCAACGAGAACACCCAGCAGGCCGTCGAAGCCACCGTCACCGGAACGGTATTCGAACTTCCCGCAGGCCCGTTGGATGTCGCGCTGGGCGGCGGCTATCGGAAGGAGACGCTGAATGAATCCACCGACGCGCTCGGTCTCGCCGCCAAGCGCAACGGCTTCAACGGCAATCCCGGCGGCCTCATCTACATCAACTCTCCGGCTATCCGCGGCGATCTCGAACTGTTCGAAGGCTTCGGCGAGGCGCAAGTGCCGCTGCTGGCCGACCTGCCCTTCATCCGCAAGCTCGATGCGAACTTCGCTGCGCGCTACACTGACTACTCCAGCTCGGGCGGCGTCACGACCTGGAAGGCCGGTCTGGTGTGGGAGCCGATCGAAGGCCTGCGCGTCCGCGCGGCGCAATCACGCGACATCCGTGCTGCAAACCTCGTCGAACTCTACAACCCGCAATCCACCGGCTTTGCCAACCTGCTTGATCCGCAGAAAGGCGGCCAGAGCGTTTCGTTCGTTCCGATCACATCCGGCAACCCGATGTTGAACCCGGAAGAAGCCGATACGACCACGGTTGGTTTCGTATGGAACCCGACCTTCTTCCCGCAGTTCACGGCATCGGTGGACTACTTCAACATCCAGATGGAAGGCGCGATCTCGACGGTCACCGCTCAACGCACCGTCGATCTCTGCCAGGCCAGCATCAACAACCCAACTACCTACTCAAGCTATGCAACGTTCTGCGGACGCATCACACGCGACTCTGGCGGCAACCTGCTCTCTGTGCGGACACCTTACAGCAACCTTGCGCAACTGGAGAACCGCGGCGTCGACGTGGAGCTCGGCTACAACGAAGACCTGCCGGTCTTCGGCATTGATGGCCGGTTCTCGCTGCGCGCGTTCATGACCTACGTCTATGAGAACAGCACAACCACACCGGGCATTCCGGCGATCGCGGTCGATATCGCTCCCAGCATTGGCCAACTCTCCGGCCTCATCACCGCAAGCTATATGTTCGACGATTGGACCATTGGCCTGCAACAGACCTTCATCGGTCACGGCACCTTCGATCCTTCGCTGTACACCTCCACCGGCCAACGTCGCCGCTATGTTGGCGATCAAGCGGAGAGCATGACCTGGACCGACCTCTCGGTGAAGAAGGCGTTCGGCAACTGGGAAGTCTTCGGCTCGATCCAGAACCTGTTCGACAAGGACCCGCCGCGTGTGCCGTTCACAGGCACGAGCTCCGGCTTCGGCACGAGCAACACCTACGACACGCAAGGCCGCCGCTTCATGATGGGCGCCCGCATCAGCATGTAGGCTTGGACTGATCCACTCAAAAAAGAAGCCCGTGACCATCCGGTCACGGGCTTTTCTTTTGCCGCTCACGATCAGCGCCGCCGCATTCGCCCGCGCAAAAATACCCCGGCCGCGAAAACGGCCGGGGT
Source organism: Hyphomonadaceae bacterium (assembly GCA_036733305.1). GTDB lineage: Bacteria > Pseudomonadota > Alphaproteobacteria > Caulobacterales > Hyphomonadaceae > UBA7672. Next base: position 2,436 of record DAINAT010000021.1, on the reverse strand, counting down.
ATATGCATGCTTCAGTGCGAGAGCGCCCTATTCCGAGCGGCTGCGGCCTCCGCGGCTGGTCAGAGCCATCAGGGTCGGCATCGCCGCCTTCAGCTCCGTAGCATCGATACCGCCGTCCTTGTTGACGTCGAACTCGGCGAACTTCGGCGCCAGCGCCTTGTAGACGCGGCCCTTGGTTTCGCTGAGCTGGATCTTGTCATCCAGATTGTCGTCGAGGCCGCCCATCACCTTGCCGGCGAGCATCTGCTTGGTGGCGTCGGCTTCGGCGCCGACCTTCTCGTCGGTCCACTGATAGAACATGGAGGAGTAGTGCATCTCCTCCCACGACTGGTCGCCCCACACGATCGTCTCTTTTGGATCAGGGTTGGCGCCATTGCGCACCGAGTTGTCGTACCACCAGGTCGACACGATCTTCGCGCCCGCGGGCACCAGGATCGGTTCGGCGAAGTCATACGTGCGCTGCCAGTTGAAGTCATAGCGCGGCAGGTTGATCAGCTGCGTACGCTTGCCGTCCTTCTCCACCATATCGACCTTAACGGCCTGGCCGCGCAGGTGCGAGTGCAGCAGCATCGAGAACAGTTTTGCTTCCTTCGGGAACTCCAGATAGCCAATCTCCTTTTGGAAGTCCTTGTTCGGCTCAAGCTCGATGAAGCCGTCGCTGATCACGGCGTGGCGCATGATGTAGGTCGGTGTCTTGCCTTCAGGATAGAAGTACATGCCCATCTTCGACGCATCGACGCTCTCCTTGCCGAACGGCGTGTAGTGCATCTGGAAGCCCATATTGCCGCCGGCGGGCAGCGGAACACCCCAGCCATCGGGCACTTCCCACGCTCCGCCACCCACGGCGAATTCGCCATAGGAATTCTCCCACTGCGAAGCACTTGCCGGACCATCGAGCGGTTTGCCCGGTATGTAGCCCGCGAGGATGTGGTGCACGCCGCGACGCTCACCCGGCAGGATGCTGGATGATTTCACCCAGCGCGTTTCCGTCGTCGTGTTCGGCGTCGTCGGATACTGATAGTCGACCACACCCGAAGCGGGGATGGTGTAGGACGGGATTGTCAGCACCAGATCCGGCGCCTTGCCGCCCGGCCATTCCGGCGCGACCGAAGCCGAGATCGCCAGCGGATCGGGACCACCTGTGCGCGGTGCGCCCGCTTCGATCCAGTGCACCAGCATCTTCACCTGATCGTTTGACAGCGACGCATCATGCTTGAACTTGCCGACCGTCGGATCGGGATGCCAGGGCGGCATCGTGTCGGTGCGGATGGCTTCGCGCATCATCGGCGCCCAGCCCTTTACAGTCGCATAGTCCTTCATCGCGAACGGACCAACGCCGCCTTCCTGGTGGCAGACGACGCACTTCTCGGCCAGCACGGGCGCGACATCTTTCTCGTACGAGATCTTGGCGTGCTCAGCCCGCATCCCACGCTCCGGGAACACGATCGCCGTGCCCGAGCCCGCAACCTTCGCGACCGAAATCGCCTTGCCCGCCTTCAGATCGGCGAGCGCCTTGCCCGCGCCTTCGACGGCGCCGTGATAAAGAACCTTCAGCGTGCGCGGCTGAAGCACGAAGGCCTCGCCCGCATACGTCACGCCCAACTGCTCGCCCGCCAGCTGCAGCTCATCGTGCAGCACCGGGATCGTATAGCCCTGCGCCTTCGCCTCGCCTGCGATCGACGCGCGCGTGACGCCCAGCGTCGAGTTCAGCATCATGAACTCGGACTTGGGATACTTCACCTTCAGCGCCTCAAGCGCCTTGCCCGCCTTGCGCGAACCCGCATCCGCATTCACCTGCGAGACGACAACCACCGCATCGACATCGATCAGGCGGCGCAGGCTGCGCGCGAGCCCCGTATGATCCACCAGCCGGAAATCATCCGCCGCGCTTGCGACCGTCACCGTGTCGCCAACCCGATAGGCAAGCGCCGACCCGCCGATGGCAATGGCGATCGCCACGACAGCCACGCCGCCAAGAACACGCATCCGCATAGGCACTCCTCCCAAGTTTCTTGGGCGCACCCTGCCTGAGGTCTCTCCAGCCTCAAGCCACGTCACCGCGAGAGATGCCCTCCGTTTCCTGACGAAATTCGTGAGCCTGGCGCAGCCGCGCGTGAGGCGCGGATCGTCATCCTGTAAAAATCCATTTGAACGCTACGGCAGACCGCGAAGGAGCCGCCCGGAAACGCCGCTGAAATTAAGGACTCTGGCCGGCGACAGGGTCGCACCCTTCCAGCGTAACGAAAAACCCGGCAGATTCCCGCGTCTGGCGTTTGACAGGCAGGGTCCACACCGTCTATATGCCCGCTCCCGCCCGCAGGCTCGGCTTGTGGGTGGTCAGCTATTTTGGCCGCAAGGCCTCTGAAAACACAAGAGAATTCCGATGTTCGCGGTCATCAAGACGGGCGGTAAGCAGTACAAGGTCGCCGCCGACCA